>JAQTXY010000337.1 GCA_028688535.1 Methanothrix sp.
GGTGAGGCTCTCGATGACCCGGATATTAGTCTCGATGGCCAGGACAAGTACGATGAGGCTATGAGATGTTTTGATGAGGCCATTAGACTTGATTCCAACCTCACCCAGACCTGGATCGACAAAGGAATAGCTCTTCTGGGCCAGGGCCGCGCCCTCGTCCGTCTGGGTTTTGACGGCAATCGAGATTATAATGATGCCATAAAATGCTTTGATGAGGCCATCAGACTAGATCCCGACAATGCCGCGATCTGGTCCAAAAAGTGGGCTGCTCTTTTAAAAATGGGCCGCGACACAGAGGCAGAAACAGTCTTATCCAGAGCCAAAGAATTGGAGGATGAAGCCGCTTCATCCAGATCAGATTGAACCCAGGTGAGAATCTATCCAGGTGTTGTGATTTCTTTGTAACAGGTGCAATCAAAGACACCTTTAGCATCAGTTCCAAAGTCCTCTTTTTCGAAATGTAGCATGTCTTTCCAGCCCGCATAACAACATGGCAGCCAACTATCTATATCGTCATCGGTGTTATTGACTACTATGAATGCCGATTTCATATTTATCCTTCGCATTAGATCATACTTGCCCCAATACCGTTCATCTCCCATAATGAGTTCTGGATAGTTCCGGTGTTTGACATTATACTCTGTATCTCTGAACCTATAGCTCAAATCAGCGATTCCAGTAGTGTTAGCCTTAATCTCGTAACCTAAATATTTTGTTGGCTTGAACTCTGCAAAGACGATGCCATCATCTACAGCCTTGACGGTAGCGTTCATCCTTTGCAGCCACATAACAGTTTTCTGCTCCTTGGTTAGCTCTCGGTTGTACAGGAAGTTTGCACCTGCAAAATCTCCGCTGTTCCCCTCAAAATCTCGGTCATTTATTCCCTGGCCAAAGTAAGCTAGAGTCCTATTACCTTTTATGATGACAGGGCTTTTCTCACCACTATACTCAATTGTGAATAGATCAGTTCCCGCCGGCTTAACTGTTGAAATACTAATATCATCCAGGTAGAGAAAAGACTGCATCATTATCTCGTCTGTCGATTTATAGCTGCCTTCGAGAGAACTTGTCCTCTGCTTAAACCGAACGTCATTATTTCCTACATTTGAATAATAGGACTGGTATGGACGGAGGATTCTACTACGCGACTTTGCTGGTGATATATCTATTGGAGATATATTACCTTTTACCGAGCTTGACAAGTCAAAACTGATATTACTATTCTGGCGATAGATGGACCAAGAAGACGAGTTTGTTTCGACGTTGACCCCCCAGTAGCTTGCCCTGGCGTTTGAACTAAGTATAATTATCACGATCAATAGGAGCGCAAGAAGCCCATTTTTCATATCCATGCCTTTAGGGGCAGGGCAAGGTTAAGAGAGATGCATTGCCGCTCTCCAGTGACATCCTCATATTCAGATATCCTGAATAGGCTCCACTCATGACATAGATAGGCACCGCTGCTGAGCCTTTTTGAACCCGTGCTCCCACTCTGGCCGTTCCTTCTACCTCGGAATGGATGCTGTAGACAGAGTTGTTGTCCGTCTGGCTGACAGATGTATCTTTGATCAGTTCTACCAGATTGGAGTAGCTCTCCGAGTAGACCGATCCTACCTCATAATTCTTGGCACAGAGAGCATTCTTAAGCTCGCTATTGGTTATGGGCGCACTGTATCTGGACGGCCTGTTCTGATATACGCCCCATTCGTTCGACCAGATCTCATTGTAGCCATCTTCAAAGCCGCCGTAGACCTGTGTATTAATCGTTCGGGAGACGGTGCCGGTGCCTCTTGTTCCTATGACCAGCTTCTGTCCATTAAAACCGGCTTCTGACTGGTAAATGCGCATTTCGTCTGTGGTTCCCTGACTGTAGATCCAGGAATGCTCAGTGAGGTTTTGGGGCACTTTTGCGGCATTAACCGAAAGAAAGTTTGTGCTGGCAATAACTAATATTATCAATAATCCGAGAACCAAAGATCTGGACCACCCACTCATCCGAACACCTCAACCACAGAGCCATCATATCTTGGCATTGAATATAAATGTGATCCCTATTTTCGCTTATTGCGTCCCATCTGCTTGATTTTTCTCAGGCGGGTTTCCAGAGATGCCTGCAGATCCAAAGAGAGGCCGGCTCCGAATTGGTCCAGGCGAGCGGCGATGGCCAGCTTTGCTGCCAGGGTCCGAGCCATGCGTCCTCGCAGCTTTTTGGCAGATCCTACCACTGCAGGATGACGGAAGATGATGCCGTGCTTGGGTGAAGGTGCTTGGCCCTTAAGATGTTTGAAGAGAGACTTTTCTGCACCCATAACCTGCACTCGACTGGAGGGCATCTTTGCCAGATAGCAGAGGCCGCCTGCCCGGGATATGAGCCGTGCCGCCAAGATTGGGCCCGCCAGAGCGGAGAGATTGGGGGCTAAAGTATGCACCGTAGAAGAGACGTCCGCCTGCGTGACCTCACGGGACTCTCGCAGGCTCAGGATCGCTCTGGCCAGAGTGCCCATATTCTCGTCTTCTTTTAGACCTTGCGCCAGATCCTTTCCATGAACAATCTCCTGGCTGTGCAGGCGGGACCATTCATAGAGCCTCTCTTCGAGTAGATTGATCGCCTGGGTGAAATTATCCAGAGCTTCCACGGCCTGGAGCAGATCCTGCTCGACCGTGCTGCCCGACAGAATGCTTCGACGCACCAGGCCCAAGGCCGTTTCTCGCAGCAGTTGGTTATATTCTGCATCATCGGCTGCAAAGCCAGAGGACTTGGCCAGTGCGCGCAGATCGGGCTGAGGAAGAGGAAATTCATTGGCAGGATACTGCTCGATCTTCAATTTTTCTTCTAATCCTTCTCCGTCAGGCAAGGGTCCAGCCAGTAAGCATCCTGTCTGCAGGTCAACTCTTCCAAACCACGTTAAAATCTCCATCTGCTAACACTCCTGCTTGACCTGGAATAGATTACTTTCGCCCCACACAGATTTAATTTAAATACTTCCCTGCCTAAGTTACTGTCACCTCTCAATAAAAAATTAGGGGGATGACTTGTCTATGAAAGAACTGATTGATCAGATAAAAACTCGTCTCAGGGATCAGAAGATCGAGGTCTCTGATGAGGATATACAATCTCGTCTAAAGAAGCTCATTGTGGATTTTCGTGTTCCTGAGAGCGAAGCGAGAAGATCGGTTTTAAATTACTTCTTCAAAGAGCACGGCATAGTGCCTCAGGTCAGGGCAGGCTCAGATAAGGTCAAAATCGCCGAGATCAAGGAGGCGGGCAAATGGGTGGATCTGGAGGTCAAGGTTCTGGATCTCTGGGAGCCGGTTGCTGAGAC
>JAQTXY010000338.1 GCA_028688535.1 Methanothrix sp.
GGCATGAAGGTTCTGACGGAAGTCCTGACGCGGAGATTCAAGGGAATAATCGTGTGCGACGGTTGGAAACCGTATGTCAGGTTCACAAATCGCATTCAGCGATGTTGGGCACATCTACTTCGAGAATCAAAAGAGATTGCTGAGAAGTTCGAGGAAGCTATTCCGCTACATAACGCTCTCAAAGAGCTTTACGAGATCCTAACCGAAGCTTTGGAAAATGATTCTCCGCTAAAAGTCAGAAAGACTTTGTGGAAACTGGCGCGAGAAGCGCTTCGGCACTGTATCATGAAAGAGTACTCTATCGAGAAAGTCCGGAAATTCATCGGGAAAATCAACAACGGATTTGACTACTGGTTCACCTTTGTCATAAATCCGGGTGTGGAGCCGACCAATAATCGAGCAGAGAGAGCGTTGCGGCCCCATGTCGTTTTGAGAAAGATCTTGGGGACGCTTCGTAATGACAAAGGAACTTCGATTCATGAGCGAATCATGACGACGCTGGCAACTTGGGGACAGAGAGGATTGAATAGTCTACAAATGCTAAGTGAGAAGCTGCCAGCTAAACACATACGACCATCAGTAACAAAGAGTGGAATTGATGCAAGTCGTCTCGCCGTTTTAGCAACAAGTTGATTCGCAGTCTTCTGCGTTCTTGGACCCACACAATGCGCCAATAATAACCGGGATTCACAAGCCATGCTCAGCCAGACCCATGTCCCTTCATCTTCATATTCGTCTTTCTTGAGCAGCGTTTTTTCCCCACGAAAGTCCATAACTCGTCCATTTCGACTTTCTCAGTTTCGACACCAGTTAGAGTTGATTCATTGACTTTTTCGCAATGGTTTGCTGCTTTCCCTGTCCATTTTCTGACCGTCACAGGACAAACCTTAACTACTTCTGCAATTTTATTTACACTTAGGCCTTTGGTTGAAAGATCCAATGCTAGCGTTATTTTCTCCGGGCTTGTTCGCAGACCATAGAAAACTGTGTTCTTCCGACTGCAAAATACGATTCCGCAAGAGCTACAGATGAATTTTCTCACTCGTCCGCCTGACTTAATTTCAGATGTACCATTGCTCGTAACGTTACCCTTACCAGCAACTCCATAGCAGGAGCATTTGGCATTGGGGCAAGCCACGTCATTGAACTTAGGCTTTGGCCCTCTTTTCCCCATTGCTATCCCTTGTTGGATAGCATATGAATCTAATATATTTAATACCAACTGTATAGTTTTTCACGACCGATCGCAAGAGGCAGGGGATAATTCCCCCGAGCTTTTCAGGATAAGGTGTATTGAGATATGGCTGGGCAGAAGCCTTAAGTAGAAATGGACAGTTTTATCCCGGCGTTGACAGCATCTTCTGTTAGCTGTTTTATCCGTAATTTCGCATTCGTTAGAGCTTCGCGCATTTCATAATTCTCTGCCCGAAGATCCTCGATATTCTTGCTCAAGTCTTCTCTTTTCGTAGCATTATTTCTATATGCCAAACCATCCTCAATCAGTCCCTGTAGAAATGAAGATAGGGAATATCCAGCATTATCAGCCATCTTTTGCCATCTTTGTTTGTCTTCGCTGGTTTTTGCATATATGTAAGCATACATTTCCCTTTCAGGCTGATACTTCTTCTTCTCGACAGTCATTTAAGATCCTATCATTATACTAACTACTGAGGTACTCAAATGTTACTAGTATGTTCTGTATTCGTTCTATGCAACGATGGCGAGATCGAGGTGCCTGATGGCGAGATATGCCAGATCTGCGGCCAGGAGCTGGAAGAGTTTGACGAGGTCACAGGCACTGGTATTCACGGGTACTACCACTGGATATGTGTGAGCCACGTGGATGCATGAGCGAGTGCAGGCCTAGGGCCCGTACGCTGACCCATGCGCAAACGGACGCATAGGTGGACTGAAAGCAGTCAGAGAAACATTCGATAACATTTATATCATTATAGAAAATGTATTAGTTATGAAAAACGTGGTTTCCTGGTTTGACATTCCCACTGAGGATTTTGATCGTGCAGTGAAGTTTTATTCTGCGGGGATATTGTTCCACCCGAGATGGGCAACAAGCCCTCTGCCAACGGCACTCGCGTTTATCTCAGCTGCGAAGGCGTCCTTGATGACGTTATCGCAAGAGTTGAAAAGGCAGGCGGAAAGATCGTTATGCCAAGAACCAAGATAGGAGACGCTGGCTGGGTTGCTTTGATCACAGATAGTGAAGGAAATAGCGTTGGACTGCACAGTTTCAAGTGATCGAACTGAATAATGAGTCGCATGATGCTATTGTAAACGAGATTAGAGAGCTTCTTACTTTCCAATCCAAGGGAAAGGCTATTAGTGCATCACCCACCATTCTAAGAAATCCCGGCCAAAAACACCTGTATTGGCCGATGGAGTTGTGAAAAAATTGATCAAGAAGGCGAAGCATAGTGATGCCGTTATGACCGGCATTCTCGTTACCAAGTTCAAGATGGGCCAGATCGATGTCAAGGATCTGGAGCAGATGGCCGGCGATGCCACAAGAGTAGAAAGGTGCTCTGCAGCAAAGAAGGTACTTGAAGCTTTGAGGGATGTGCCCGATCTTATGCGCCCGGAAGCTTTACGAGTGAAAGGCAACCAAAACATAATAGTTTTAAAGTAGAGGTATTAATTTGCGAACGACAATCGGTGGAGAAGTTGTGGATGTTAAATTGTATAAACTATGGCCATTGCTGGCGGTTTTGGCAATAGCAATAATTGTATTCTTCGGGCCGGTCTATACAATTGATGCAACCGAACGCGGCGTACTTTTGACTTGGGGAAAGGTCAGCGATAAAGCCATAGATCCGGGAATACATTTCCGAATTCCGATAATGCAAAACGTTGAGCGTTTCAATGTTAAGACCCAGAAATATGAAGCAGAAGGAACTGCAGCCTCCAAGGATTTGCAGACGGTCAACACCAAGGTGGCGGTAATTTACCATCTGAGGCCGGAAAGCGTGCCCAAGATCTATGCAGAACTGGGACAGTATTATGGTGAGAGCATTATCCAGCCAACCGTGCAGGAGGTGCTGAAAGCAAGCGCTGCTAGGTTTAGCGCAGAACAATTGATCACAAACCGGTCGACAGTGGCCAGCACCATTCAGGATTTATTATCTCAGAGACTTTTGCCTTATGGAATTATTGTAGAGTCTACAGCCATTACGGACTTTAAGTTCAGCGAATCTTTTACCCAGGCCATTGAAGCCAAGGTGACGGCCTCACAACAAATGCTAAAAGCAGAAACTGATTTAAAGCGCATTCAGGTGGAGGCCCAGCAAAAAGTCAC
>JAQTXY010000339.1 GCA_028688535.1 Methanothrix sp.
GGCACGGGCGGCTTTCTGGTGGAGACCTACAATCACCTGAATGAGCAATGCAGCACTGTCCAAGACTTGGATGTTTTGCAGAAGCACAGCATCTTCGGAGGTGAAGCCAAGCCCCTGCCCTACATGCTCTGCCAGATGAACATGCTCTTGCACGGCCTGGAGTTTCCCCAGATTGATCCGGAGAATAGCTTGCGCTTTCCGCTGCGAGAGATAGGCGACGCCCAGCGAGTGGATATGATCCTTACTAATCCGCCTTTCGGAGGCGAGGAAGAGGATGGTATCTTAGGAAACTTTCCAGAGGACAAGAGAAACAAAGAGACTGCTCTGCTGTTCTTGCAGCTCATTATGAGAAAGCTCAGGCGCCAGCCAAAGCCGGGCCGGGCGAGCGTTGTTGTTCCAGACGGGATGCTCTTTGGGGACGGCGTGGCGGCACGGATCAAAGAGGAGCTTCTCAAGGAATTCAATCTGCACACCATTGTGCGGCTGCCCAACGGCGTTTTCGCGCCCTATACACCGATTCCTACTAATCTGCTCTTCTTCGACCGCACCGGGCCGACCAAGGAGGTCTGGTACTACGAGCTGCCGTTGCCCGAGGGTCGCAAGAACTACACCAAGACCAAGCCTCTGCAGTTCGAGGAGTTCGCCGGCTGCCTGGCCTGGTGGAAGGAGCGGGCGGAGGGCGAGAGGGCCTGGCGGGTGCCGGCGGAGCAGATTGCCCAGAATGGGTATAATCTGGATATCAAGAACCCTAATTGGAAGAAGGATCTGGAGCAACTGCCGCCCGAGGAGCTGGTGGAGTCGATACTGACCAAGGAAGAGCGGATCGTGGAGATCATGGATGAGATCAAGTGGCTGCTGGCGGAGAAGAGATGAATTGCGATCTTACAGTAGTCCAACTCAAAGATATTATGGTGCCGATAGAGCGCCCAGAAAATCCTATTCCCGGCAAAATCTATCGACAGCTTGGTGTGAAACTCTGGGGCGAAGGAGCTTATGAGCGAGAATCTATCGACGGCGGCCAGACAAAATATAAAACACTTTCAAGTGTCCAAGAAAATGACATTGTGGTGAATAAAATTTGGGCGCGTAACGGTACGGTTGCAGTTGTTTCTGAAAGCCTTTCTGGTTGCTTTGTTTCTGGGGAATTTCCAACCTTTACTCCAATTCAAGATGTGCTAATGCCGCGTTGGTTTCATTGGCTCACGAAAACCAAAGTCTTTTGGAGACAGTGTGACGAAAAGTCTCAAGGCACCAGTGGAAAAAATCGAATTCGACCGGAAAAGTTCCTGGAAATCCAGATTCCTCTTCCAACCATTGTAGAGCAGCACCGCATCGTGGCTCGCATCGAGGAGCTGGCCGCCCGGATCGAGGAGGCGCGGGAGCTGCGAAGGCGGGCGGTGGAGGAAGCAGAAGCATTATTCAATGCGTATTATAAAAATTTGTTTGGCGAAATTCCTTTAGATGGCCACCTGGGCGACGTATTGCTTGGAAAGCCCAGAAATGGCTGGTCTGCAAAATGTGACAATGAAGAGAATGGTATCCCTGTTCTGACACTATCTGCAGTCACAGGATTTCAATATCGAGAGAATGAAATTAAAAAAACTTCAGAAAAAACCTCTGTTGATGGCAACTATTGGCTTAAGGTAGGAGATTTATTGATTACGAGAAGCAACACTCCTGATTTAGTAGGACATGCTGCGATCTACAGTGGTTCTCCGGCTCCATGCATATATCCCGATCTAATGATGCGCCTTGAAGTTGATGGAAAACAAGCAATTAAAAAATTTGTCCATAGTTGGCTCAAGGGTCCTGCTGTCCGACAATATATAAGAAGAGTTTCCAAAGGAACTAGCCCGACTATGAAAAAAATCAATCAGCAAGCAGTCATGAATATACCATTTCCTATTCGGTTTTCCATTCAAGAGCAACTTCGCATCGTTGCACAACTGGATGCCCTACAAGCCAAGCTCGACGCCCTCAAGCGCCATCAGGCGGAGACCGCCGCAAAGCTTGACGCGCTCCTTCCGGCTTTGCTGGAGAGAGCCTTTCGGGGCGATCTCTGATGAAAAAGCTTACATCTATCATTTGATGATACTATCACGAGGATGTTATGGCCGAAGGAATAACGCGCATCACTGTAAAGGGCTTCAAGTCTATAGCCGACGAGATCTCCATAGAAATTCGACCCCTTACGATCTTAGCCGGGGCCAACAGCTCAGGCAAATCTAGCATAATGCAGCCCCTCCTGATGATGAAGCAAACACTGGAGGCCCCTTATGATCCTGGTCCTCTTTTAATTGATGGCCCTAATGTCCGTTTCACCTCCGCAGAGCAGTTCCTCTCCCGCATGGACGGCGAGGGCATGGGCAAGTTCAGCATGGGGCTGGAAGTGAAAAGCTCGTTATCATTCATTGAGACCTTCGTCAGCAAGCCACAAGTTGGAATGGAGATCGCTGGAATTTCCTACAAAAATGAAGATGGCGTCACAATCCTGCGGCCCGATATGAAACGGGAAGAGATAATAGCAGCTTATCCTCGATGGCGGAGAATGAAAAATCAGGAGGATGTGCTCAAAACAGACAGACGGAGATGCTTTTTAGAATTAAAAAATATATTTAATATTAATAGTGATGAGCCATCATTTATTGTAACCGGCTTGAATAGTCCTTTTTCAAAAGCCATTTTGAGCCTAATTCATGTGCCAGCACTGCGAGGCAATCCGGAAAGAAATTACAAAAAAACCTCAGTGGGTCCCATGTTTCCTGGAACCTTTGAGATCTATGCAGCCAGCATAATCCACCACTGGCAAACAAATGAGGACACACGCCTGAATGGTCTGGGAACTGCTCTGGAGCAATTGGGCTTGACCTGGATGGTTAGTTCAAAAAAGGTTGATGATGTCAGTTTTGAGGTAATGGTTGGCCGTTTCTTTCATAATATAGATAGAAGCCCCAAAGATCTGGTAAGCATTGCGGATGTGGGATTTGGCATCTCTCAAATCCTTCCCGTTATCGTTGCCCTCTTGACTGCAGGGCCAGGTCAACTGGTCTACATCGAACAGCCTGAGATTCACCTCCACCCGCTTGCTCAGACGGCGATGGCGCAGATTCTTGCAGATGCCGCCAATCGAGGCGTAAAGGTAGTAGCTGAGACGCACAGCTCTTTGCTGCTCTTAGGCATTCAATCTCTTGTTGCCGAAGGCAAGCTATCCCCAGATAAAGTCAAGCTTCACTGGTTCAAGAGGCGACCCGAGGACGGAGTTACAGAGGTATCCAGTGCCGACCTGGAT
>JAQTXY010000340.1 GCA_028688535.1 Methanothrix sp.
CTGACCGGTGTCATAGCGGTTATCGAACATCCTCTTGGTCTCGGCATCAATTACAGCTATGACCGGATAGAGCAGGGCATTGTCTTCAGCCATGGCCCGCAGGCGCACGACCCCGGTGGTGGTCTCCTCGCAGCCGCCGAACATCTGCGCGGCCAGCTCGGGTTGCTCCTTATGAATGATGGCAATGGTATCAGCGCCGTCGTCCAGACTTACGTTGGGCTTAAGATCCAGGGCTTTTTTGATGCAGTCGTAGTACTCCTGCTCGTTCTCACCCCGGAAGGCATAGACGCAAAGGCCCCGCGCAGCTAAGGCCGCCGCCACCTCATCCTGCGTCGACAGGGGATTGGAGCCGGTGACCGCTACCTCGGCACCGCCAGCCACAAGGGTGGTGATGAGGTTAGCCGTCTCCACTGTGACATGCAGGCAGGCTACAATGCGTGCGCCTTTGAGGGGCTTTTCCCTCTCGAACTCTTCTTTGATCTTCTCTAAAACGGGCATGTGCCTGCGGGCCCATTCTATGCGTTTTTCTCCTTCCGCAGCGAGGCTAGCATCTTTGACTACGCTTTTCTGCAAAATTTATCACCTTGAAATTTATTTAGTTAACCTGACAGAAGAGACCATTTTCAGATACTTAAACCCAACCCAATCAAGCATCTTGAATCCTGTTATTCTCGATCTCAATGAATACAACCGGAAATACATAGTCTCCAATGAAGTCGATTTTCGTATCCCGCAACAAAATCCTTTTATCTTTTCTCGGCCTTTTATAGCGGCATGTTCAAGATCGGTTTTGTGAAGCTCGGAAACATAGCCACCTCGACGGCCATTGATCTCTCCCTGGATGAAATTGCAGAAAGGTCCGACATAGAATTCAAGATCGTCAGCTTCGGCCCCAAGATGACCAAGAAGGAAGGCGAAGCAGCAGCGCAGCTGCTGGCCTGGACGCCACAATTGGTGGTCATCAGCAGCCCCAATGCAGCGACGGCTGGTCCCACTGCGGCGCGCGAGTTGTTCAAAGGCGTGCCTACCATTGTCATCTCCGACGGCCCCTCCAAGAAGGAGTCGCGCGACGCTCTGACGGCAGAAGGCTTTGGCTACATCATCCTGCCCATGGACCCGCTCATAGGTGCCAAACGCGAGTTCCTCGATCCGGCGGAGATGGCCCTCTTCAACTCCGATGCTTTGCGGGTTTTAGCGGCCTGCGGTGCTATCCGGCTGGTGCAGGAGGAGCTGGACGCAGCCATGGCCGGCATTGCCGCTGGAGAGACAAAGCTTCCAGCTATCCTGGCAACGCCAGAGAAGTGCGCCGAACGCATGCGCTTTGGCAACCCCTACGCCCGTGCCAAGGCAGTAGGTGCTCTGTACATGGCGCAAACCGTGGCCGGCATCGATGCCGCAGCCTGCTTCCGCCTCAAAGAGCTGGAGGCGATAGCTCTCGCCGCAGCAGCTGGTCACGAGGTCATGCGGGCCGCAGCGCGCCTCGCAGATGAATCCCGGGAGCTGGAGAAGGCCAATGACAGTGTCTCCCGCCGGCCCCATGCCCGTACTGGCGAGATCATGACCAAGACCCGTCTGCTAGAAAAGCCTGAGAAGATCTAAGGAATATTGAAAAAACACTTTCGCCCTGCGCGGCTTGCGGCTTTATAGATGGCCGGTGCAACTAGTATCTGTGGCAAGGAAGACTGCACCGGCCCTACACGCTTCTGGGCGAAAGTGTTCCGTCTTCCCATTCACCCCATTTCTGTGATCGGAAGGATACTAAATATGGATATTGCCGGTCACTTGTGTCGCCGGATCAAAATCACTTGTAACTGTAGGTGTGCCATCATCTAAATAGACACCCCATCCCAGATACCAATTCAATTCTGAAGGCGATGGCAAATGCGCCTTGTTAGATTTTATAACAACCTGTACGCCATCAAATGCAATATGCGAATGGATAGAGGAATATACCCCTCCGCCATTGATTGCTGTGTTCTCGGCTATGCTACCTCCGCCCAGGTTCAAGGTGCCTGCATTGAAAAATCCGCCACCTGCACCGTTGTTTGCGGTATTCATGTTTATGCTACCGCTGTTCATGGTTATTGTTCCGCTGCTGTAAATTCCTCCCCCATCCGAAGCCACGTTCCCGGTTATGTTACCTCCATGCAGATGCATAGTACCCTGGCTGTAAATCCCACCACCGTAATAGGTTGCGAAGTTCTCGATTATCTCACCACCATCCAGGTTTAAGGTGACATAGTCGTTGCTGTAAATCCCGCCGCCACTCACGTTTGCCATGTTCTTGTTTATACTGCCTCCATCTATGTTCACTGTGCCGCCCAAGCTGTAAATCCCGCCACCGCTTACATTTGCGATGTTCTCTTCTATGCTGCCTCCATCCATGTTCATCGTGCCGTGGTTATCGTTGAAAATCCCTCCACCGTCGGTTGCAGTGTTCTTCGTTATGCTGCCGCTATTCAGGGTTATAGTACCAGCGTTGCCAATCCCGCCTCCACAGACTGCCTTGTTTCCGGTTATACTGCCTCCGCCCAGGTTCAAGGTTCCGCTGTTGCCAATCCCGCCTCCGCTCACTGTTGCAGCATTTCCGGATATGCTTCCGCTTTTCATGATCATGGTGCCACTATTTCTAATCCCGCCTCCCTCAGTTGCTGCGTTTTCAGTTATGCTGCCGCCATTCAGGGTTATGGTACCGCTGTTGCTAATCCCGCTGCCCCAGACTGCTGTGTTCCCGGTTATGTTGCCTCCGCCCAGGTTCAAGGTTCCGCTGTTGCTAATCCCGCCTCCCCCCTCTGTCGCGGTATTCCCTGATATGTTGCCATTGTTCATAGTCAAGGTTCCACTGCAGCTAATCCCGCCGCCATCTTTATTTGCGATATTGCCCGATATTGTGGCATCTGCTATGGTCGTTATGCCAGCATTTTGAATGCCACCGCCGTAGTCTGCGGTATTCTCTGATATTGCGCAGTTTCTCACTAACAAGTTGCCATAGTTGATGATACCGCCACCAAATGTTCCCCCGGTGTCTGGAGTACCAGTACCACCGGTTAATTTCATGCCTGATAGGGATACATCCACATTGGCATCATTCTTACCCAAAGTGAATACCGAGCCTGCTTTATTGCCATCCACTATGCTGGTAACTGCTCCCGCTCCGTTTACGGTCAGCGACTTGTCAACCATAATGTTTTCTTTATAAATCCCAGCCGCCACATTGACCGTCCCTCCTGAGGATGCAAGGATTACGCCATTTTGTACCTTGGCGTTTGGATTGAGAACATTTA
>JAQTXY010000341.1 GCA_028688535.1 Methanothrix sp.
CAATGTAGACCACTGCGCTCGCCTCTGCCATTCGCCTACCGTAGTAGGACTAGGTTCTGTCCTGGGAACGGGAGCTATGACCAACAATCTTGTCGACCTGCAAAACTCGAGGTGCATCTTTGCCATAGGTACAAACTTCACCGAGGCCCACCCCATCGTCTCTCGCTGGGCGCAAAAAGCCAAAGATAATGGAGCTGTAGTGATTGTAGCCGACCCGCGCATCACCTCCACCTCCTGGATGGCGGATATGCACCTGAGAATCAAGCCCGGCAGTGACATTGACCTATTGAGAGGCATGATGAAAGTGATAGTGGACGAGGGCTTGATTGATAAAAATTTCATCAACGAGAGAACGGAGGGCTTTGCCCAGCTTCTGGATAATCTCAGCGAGATTACCATAGAGAAGACGGCTGAGCTGACCGGGGTTGCAGCAGGAGATATCATCAAAGCAGCCAGAATTTATGCCAAATCTCCTGCGTCCGCTCTGCTTTACAGCATGGGCATAACCCAGCATATCTGCGGCACAGACAACGTCAAGGCCTGCGCCACCTTATCACTAATCTGCGGCCAGATGGGACGGCCAGGTGCAGGTGTCTGGCCCATGCGCGGACAGAACAACGTCCAGGGAAATTGCGATATGGGCGGCATGGCTGAATTTTATCCCGGCTACAAGAGAGCCTCGGACCCGAAGAGTGTGGAATTTTTTAAGTCCGCCTGGAAGGCAGAAGATCTGCCGTTGGGACCGGGTTTGACCTCAACAGAGATGACTGAGGCGGCATTGGAAGGCCGTATCAAAGCTCTGTACCTCGTCGGAGAAGATCCAGTTATTTGCGATGCCAATATCAACAAGACAAAGGCAGCACTGGAGAGCCTGGACTTTCTTATTGTGCAGGAGATCTTTATGACTGCTACGGCAAGAATGGCAGATCTCGTCCTGCCGGCTGCGGCCTGGGCTGAGAAGGATGGCAGCTACACCTCCATGGAGCGGCGGGTGCAGTGGATCGATCAGGCCGTGCCTCCTGTGGGCGAGGCGAAAGAAGGGCTCTGGATCATCAATGAGATCGGCAAAAGGTTAGCGCTGAATCTGGGCAGCCCTTCAGCTGCAGAAGTGCTGGAGGAGATCAACCGCAATGTGCCTCAGTACGGCGGCATGACCCGAGAGCGGATATCGAAGATAGGCGGGCTGCGCTGGCCCTGTCCGGATGAACAGCATCCTGGAACGGATATCTTGCATAAGGAGAGGTTCTCTCACCCAAATGGAAAGGCAAATATCGCCTCAGTGGTGAACAAGCCTGCAGCTGAGCAGACCAGCGACAAGTATCCTCTGCTTCTCTCTACCGGCAGAATTGTTGTTCACTATAACAGCGGCTCCATGACGCGTCGCAGCCCCTCGCTTCTGGAAAGGGACTTTGAGCTTTATGTAGAGATCAATCCCCAGGATGCAGCAGAGCTCAAAGTGCGCCAGGATGACATAGTTAAGGTGAAAACCATTCGGGGAGAGACTGAGGCTCGGGCCCGAGTGACTGAGAAGGTAAAGCCCGGCATGGTCTTTATGCCCTTCCACTGGCAGGGGACCAACATCATAACCTCCGATGCCCTCGATCCGGTGGCCAAGATACCGGAGTACAAGATGGCAGCCTGCCGGATAGAAGCGATGGGGTGAGGGTGAGAGGCCGGCGGGTCTTCATCTCATTTTTTCAGGTCTTTAACCTTATCCAGAAAGGCATAGTCATGGAACAATTATGCAGCGAGCTGCTGCATAATTGTTCTATTCGAGCATGCCTCTAAAAAAGCCGCCCTGCACTTCTTAACCAGGTCTCTCCTTACCGCTTCCACTTAATACTATCGCCCTTAACCTTTAATACTCCATTCTTCTCCAGCGACCTGGCCAGATCCTGCGCCGCGCAGCTGCCATCTATCTCCAGCAGATCTCCTTTCTTTTCCATCTCAAATTGGCATCTCTCCTGGAAAGCTTCCAGATCCACCTTTCCCGGTGACGGCTCTTTCAGGTCGGAGATCAGTTTTCCTAAAAAGAATAGGGACAGATACTCCCGTTCATATTCATCTTCAAAATCATCGTCCAGCTCTTCAACCAAAGAGGCATAAAATTCATCGACAAAGACCTGGGCCCTCGGCTCAACTGTGAAGACAGTGGTCGTTCTGGCCAGTTCGCTCTCTTCCTCCAGATCCTCCCGCTCATCAACGACACGCAGAATAGGATCATCCAGCTTACCGCCCATAACTTCCCCGATCTCAATATCATTTCTGTTCAGAATGGTGTCGATGAAGTCCTCTGCATCATACACATCCAACAGATCTGCCTTTAGTTCTGCAAAGGCCTTCATTTTCGCTTCTTTCTCTTCCAGAGGGAGATCAGCTTTCAGTATCTCAGCGAACTGCGCTCTCTTCTCGTTTATCTGCGGGTCAAGCTCCAGAGTAAATTTCTCGCCGAAGTCCTCGGGACCGGCTCCTGCCGCCAGAACTTTTCGCAGGGCTTTGAGGTATCGCTCGTACCTTACATAATCTGCTTCCCTTAGTTTATCTTTGAGCACACTCATGCGGCCTTCCAGATGATGGAATATCTCCATTTCGCTGGTTGTGAAGGTTCTGATATCCACCTTCATCCCTACTTCCTTAAGGCGATCAGCGATATCCCTGGCCTCATCCTCGTAGTATTCTCCAAGCAAGAACATGAGAACGGATAGCATTTGCTGACTTAAATAAGTTCCATCGTGCATTTTAATCTCATAATATTACGTAATCATAAATGCTCACGATAGTCCATTCTATAATCCTTCATGCAAAACCTCTTTATGTCTTCCCCACCCATATCAACCGAGGCAGGGTATCGGATGAGAGAGGTATTGCTGGAATCCCGAGATGATAGGCAGCATGTCTATCTGCCGGAAAAGTGCATCGGCTGCGGATCATGCGTCCAGGTCTGCCCCAAGGGGGAACTGGTCATCGGTTCGGTGGGAGCTGTGGCCCGTGGTCTGATTGATAAAGACTTCATTGAGAAGAAAAGGAGCGGAGCCTGCGTCTTATGCGCGCTGTGCGCCCGCGTCTGCCCCACCGGGGCTCTGGAACTACGCAGGGCTGGCAAGGCCGAAAAGGATGAGTCCTACCTCAGCGCGGCGTTAGAGCCTACTACTGTAAACGACAGATGCGTGCACTGCGGCCTGTGTGTTGATGTCTGCCCAAAGTCATGCATTGAAATTCTAGATCGGCAACTGGCGGAAGACGGCAGCCTTAGGATGGAAGGAAAGACCGTCATCGACCTCG
>JAQTXY010000342.1 GCA_028688535.1 Methanothrix sp.
CAAGAAGTAAGTGTCGTAGCTGAGATCGTGATTCCTGTTTGTCATGATCAGCAGGTCGAATGGCCGGTCAGCGTTTATGAAAGCATCGACCAGCTGCATGGTCATGCAGGGATTAACATTATCATCTGCATCCCCGGCGATAAGCAGCAGCTTGCCTGTCAGATTCCCAGCCTTGCGGGATGTTATCTGCTCCTCATAATCTGATGAATTCAGGCCCTCGTACTTCTCGCCCCAATAAGCCCCATAAAATCGGCCATCATAGTCTCCGCTTGAGGCCACGCCCACCTTGTAGAAATCAGGATAGGTGAGCAGAGCCTGAGCAGTCATAAATCCGCCTGCCGAGTGGCCGAACATCCCCACTCTGCTCATGTCCATGTAAGGCCGATCCCGCGCCAGCTGCTTTATGACATTGATGTGATCCGACAGTGCGGCATTGCCCAGACGACCGTAGGAAGCATCATGGAATTCCTTGGATCGGTAGGGAGTTCCAGGGCCGTCTAGGGTAACGACTATGAACCCCAGCTCAGCTACGGCCTGAGCCCTCCAGAAGATCTTGTTCACCCAGGCTTGGTCTCCTGGAAAGGATTTTGCGGTGACGATGATCCAGGGTCCGGGATAGACGGTCTCCACAACAGGATACTTTTGGGAGGCATTGAAGCTGGTCGGCTTAATCAGCAGGCCGTAGAGGTCTGTCTTGCCGTCCAGCGCCTTTACGCTAAACCTCTCCGGCGGTCTCCAACCCATATCTGTGAGGTTTTTTATGTCTGCGTTCTCCAAATTCAAGGTTATATTGCCGCTCAGATCTCTAATCACCGTAACCGGAGGCTCGTCCACTCTGGAGTAAGTGTCAATAAAGACCGTTCCGCTGGGATCAGCCTGAATATTATGATCTGCGTCTTCCGGCGTGAGCAGCTGCAAATCGCTGCCATCCAAATTCACCCTGTATAAATGGCGATAATAGGGGTCACGATCCGGCTCTCTGCCTCCTGCCGTAAAATAGACCTGTGATCTATTTTCGTCCACAAACAAGAGCTCTCTCACAACCCAATCACCGGAGGTTATGGCGCTCTTTAGCTTGCCGTCATTGCCATAGAGATACAGATGGCCATAGCCATCCTTCTCGGAGAACCAGACAACGTCTCCGCTCTTCAGGATTTTGACGTTAGGAGAGCTGGCATAATCCAGGTTGGCTTCGATGTAGGTGCGGCCTTGCTCCTTTCGGATCTCCTCAGTTTTGCCGCTTTTCGGATCGGTCCTCAGGAGAAGCAGAGCTTTCTCTCCTCGCTCTGCAAATAGCGAGTAGAGCACCTGGCCATCCTCGCTCCACCATTGCAGCACATCATCCTCTGTATCCATCAAGGACACCTCAGGTTGAGCTTTGTAGGATACCGGGATGACTTTTCTCCCCAGAACATCTACTACAATTGGTTCATACATCGGCACAAACGCATCATTGGGCATGGCAAACCGATAAGTCCAGGGCTTTGGCCGGGAGTTATTGCCTGGCACATATTGGAGAAGATGCAGCTGTGTGACATTTCTCTGGTCCATCCGGAAAGAGGCTATCCTTCTGGAATCAGGAGACCACACCGCATAAGGATTTGCGGTCTCATTGAGACGGACCTGGCTTACGCTTTGAGAGACCGTCTCCGAGCGCTCAGCGTAAGCGTAGTCTTTTGATCCGTTTGCAGTCAACTGATATTTCTCGTCATTCTTAGTATCTCTGACCCAGAGGTTGTGATTCCGGACAAATGCCGCAAACCTGCCATCAGGAGAAAGAGACTCGCCAGGACCCGCCTCCTGCCCAGAAGTCACCTTATCTATCTGGCCGCTGGTGAGGTTGAACTGCATGGTTTGGTTATATGCCGTAAACTCAATTCTGTCACTTCCCTGGTGCATTGCGATCTCAGAGAATGGGAGAAGCGCAGGATCAATTGGCTCGTCGACGACTGAAGATAGAGACAATGCCAGCAATGTATGGTTAAATGCGGGAATCTTGGTCTTATTCTGCACGTCCACAAGTATGAATTCCTGGCCACTCCTGCCGGTCTTCAGATACCAGAATGATTGCTTGCCCTGTATCCAGTTAGGATCAACGCTGACATTGAACATGGAGGCAATAGCATTTGCCGGTATGAATTGTTCGGCAGCGGAAAAATTAAAAGCTTCCGACGATGGGTTGCTCGGGCCTCTGGCCTCTCCTGCAAAGCCGGAATATGCCAAAAGGCTAGTTGCCAGAAGAATGCTGCATATAAAGAAGAATCTGTAATTCATTTTATGCACCTTACATCCAGATACTTGCTCTTCGTATTTAATTGTTCATTTATATTTACTAGTAGTATTAATCCAATGGATAAGGATTATGGTCTTGACTGCATATCGATTAAATCATGTTACTCCTTTTATTATATCTATGAGTAAGATCAATATAGAATCATGATGGTCATAAGTATGAGGAGGTATTCATATATCAAAGAGAGCAACTATGATAATGGTATTTTTGGTTTTTTTATTCTCCCAAATTACTTCTGGCAGCTTCGCTGCAACTAGTAGCGATTCTGCAGACGTATCTGACCATCTGGCAGTCGCAGAGAGCCAGTCGGCCAGCCAGACTTTAATCGCCGACGAATGCAGTCGATCATCCGTCGGATCGCTTGATAGGTCTTCACTGGAAATGGTCACGAACAGAAGAAAGGTCCTGACAGAGAGCTCAACGCTCGATGATATTGTCAATGAGGACGTAGCCGCACCTCAGAATACCGTTCTGGTCATTCAGGCTGCCAATAGTAAATCAAGTGCGTCTGCTTCTGGGCAGACTTCTGTGCAGAATGGCTCAAAATGCGATAACCAGAAGATCGGCCTGACCTATAAAGACTCTACAGAATGCTGGCCCGAGATGATCCAGCCACCAAAAGGGGCACCCAATGTGGTCTACATTGTGCTTGACGATGTGGGATTTGGCCATATCGGCAGCTTTGGCGGTCCGATTGAGACGCCGAATATTGATCGTCTGGCTGAAGGAGGCCTGCGCTACAGCAATTTCCACACGACCGCTCTGTGCTCACCATCCAGAGCTTGCTTCATGACCGGTAGAAATCATCACTCCGCAGGCATAGGTGCTCTTACGGATATGTCGGTAGGCTATCCTGGATATAATGGAAACCTCTCCAAGAATACGGCGACACTGGCAGAGATGCTTCAGGCAGTGGGCTACAATACCTTTGCCCTGGGCAAATGGCACCTCGTCTCCACTCAAGATATCAATGCCCAAGGCCCG
>JAQTXY010000343.1 GCA_028688535.1 Methanothrix sp.
TACATGTTGGCAGTCGGCCCGCCCACATCGGAGATGATGCCGTTAAAGCCCTTCATCTTAGCCAGCATAGCTGCCTCGCGCAGGATGGAATCCTCGCTTCGGCTCTGCACAATCCGGCCCTGGTGGTGAGTCAGAGCGCAAAAAGAGCAAGAGCCAAAGCAGCCCCGGTGGCTGGTGATGGAGAAGCGAACTGTCTCCAAAGCCGGGACGATCTGGCGGTAAGAGGGATGAGCTTCGCGGACGAAAGGCAGCTCATAAATGCGGTCCAGCTCCTGCGTGCTGAGGGGACGGGCGGGAGGGTTTTGGATGATGACCGTCTTGGGGTGAGGCTGGACGACTGCCCTTCCATGGAATGGGTCCTGCTCCTGGTAGTGCAGAGCAAAAGCTTGGGCGTATTTTCTCTTGTCTGTGGAAACTTCTGCGAAGCTCGGTATGACCAGGCAGTCCTCGCGCGGGCTGCTACGCCAGCCGCTGATCTCCTGCTTAACGGTAGTTCCGGCTACATCGGAAATCTCTTCAATCCTCTCGCCCTTCTCCAGCCGCAAGGCCACAGCGCGCAGAGGATTCTCACCCATGCCATAGATGATCAAATCAGCAGGCGCGTCTGCCAATATGGACTGACGAACCGAGTCGGACCAGTAATCGTAATGGGCAAAGCGACGCAAGCTGGCCTCGATCCCGCCTAAAACAATGGGCACACCGGGAAAGAGAGCATGAACCTTATTGGTATAGACGATTGCCGCTTTATCCGGCCGGAGCAGAGCCCCTCCGGGCGAATAGACATCACTGCTGCGGCGTTTAAGGTTGGGCGTCAGGTTGTTGACCATTGAGTCGACATTTCCCGAAGATATGCCGAAGAAGAGGCGCGGTCGGCCTAGCCTTTTAAAGTCCCCGTCCGCTCTCCAATCGGGCTGGGCGATGATGCCCACGCTATAGCCGGCATCCCAGAGGACCCGGCCGATGATGGCAGCCGCAAAAGAGGGATGATCAACGTAAGCGTCTCCACTTATGAGAATGACATCAAACTGCTCTATTCCCAGCGCTCTTGCTTCCGGCAAAGACAATGGAAGAAAATGGGGCTGCTCTTTCATTGGCATATGATATCGCGTGCCTGCATCATAAAGCCTTCTGCTTGGGTAAGTTTTAAGATTAGAAGAATTATAATAGTTAAGGGGATAGGCAATGAAGCACAAAGCAGAGTATTTAGCAGTGCTGGCAACAACAATAATCATTATGTCATCATCGGCCCTGGCAGCTACAACTCTTGTTCAATCGGGAGAGAGCATCCAAGCAGCCATAGATAAGGCAAATACCAATGATTCTATATCCATTCAGAGCGGGGTTTATAGAGAGAGCCTGAACATAAGCAAAACGATCACCCTAGTGGGTATCGGCCGTCCCCTTCTGGATGGCGGCGCAATAAACAGTGCAATAATCCTTCAAGCCGATGGAGTAAACATATCGGGTTTTGACATCAGAACCATGCGCCGCACAGGCATCTATGTACGTTCCAATAATAATATTATATATAATAATACAATTAGTAATTGCCTGGATGGCATTCGTCTGGATTATTCCCGCTCCAACCGCATTTCCAGCAATGACATAAACAACAACACCAACGGCATCACCCTCTATGCATCCGAGCGAAATCAAATCGCTAACAATACTGTCCGCGATAACAACATCGATGAAGAGAGCGATTGCGGCATATTTCTCGCCTATTCCAAAGATAACGTCATTGTGAATAACGATCTGACGAACAACGGCGACACTTCCCTATCACTGCGATCGTCAAGCGGCAACACTCTGCGAGGCAACATCATCAGCTACAACGATTGGTATGCCATCTCCCTATCCGACTCCAGCAACCAAAATCTGATAGAAAAGAATAGTGCATTGCGAAATAGGGACGCCGGTATCTATCTGGATAACTCTCGGGAGAATATCATCAGGAAAAACACCGCATCAGACAATTCTCGGGGCATATATCTCTGCTATGACAGCAACGACAACCTTCTGCAAGACAACAATGTAACATTTAATGAGAAGGGATTGCAGCTCGCAACTCACGCCAGCAACAACACCTTGCAAAATAACACGGCAATAGAGAACGGATACGGTATCTATTTATCATTCTCTTCCGGCTGGAATCTCCTCTTTTCCAACCACCTCATCGACAACAGCTGCAATGCTTACGACCTGGGGCAGAGCAATCGCTGGGATAACGGCAACCTGGGCAACTACTACAGCGATCTGGGGAGAATTTTATATATCCCGGGCGGGCCGGGAGTTGATCGACACCCCATGACAGAACCACAATTATAATAATCAAATATATATTTCGACAAGAAAAGGCAGAAATCCAGCCGCACGATGCAAGGGCAGGCACACTTTTGCGCCTGCGTCGTGCGGCTTGATTCCACTTAATTTAGATGAACTTGGGCCTTTCGGAAAGCTTCATGGGCAGCGGTAGTCTGCGCCAGGGTTTGCCTGCGGTCTCGGTTGTGACTCTTCTGCGCAGGTATTCCGCAGTCATCTTGGATTTGGCTGGAGACTTGGGTGTTGATTCGGCACGAATAGTAACCGAGAGCTTGCCGGATTCCAGCTCCTCATCGCCTATCACCACTACATAGGGTATCCATTCCCTGCCTGCATCACGAATCTTCTTGCCTACGGTCTCGTCGCGGTCATCGATGTCAGTCCTAAACCCTAGCTCCGCTGCGATCTCCAGAGCACGGGCCTGGTGCCTTTCAGCCACGGGTATGACTCTGATCTGGGTGGGAGAGAGCCAGGTCTGCAGCATGGGAAGCTTGCCTTCCTCTGAGAGACGGGCCGCTTTCTCCAAAATGGCATACATGACCCGCTCTATGGCCCCGGAGGGGGAGCAATGCAACAGAATGGGCTGCTGTTTCTCTCCTGCCTCATCGATGTAGGTGATGTCGTAGCGTTCTGCATTCTCCACATCGATCTGCACGGTGGACAGCGCGCTGGCTTTGTCCAGGGTATCCACGAAGTTGAACTCGAACTTGAGCACGAAGTAAAAGAACCTCTCATCCCACATCTCGATGAGAACGGGCTTCTTGACGATGTCCACCAGGCCCTCGATAAACTGGCGGTTCTCATTGTAGAAGTCCTTGGTGAATCGGATGGCCACCTCGTAGTCAGCCAGATCAATGCCCACCTCATTCAGCAATGCGATGCTGGCCAGATACTGCTTTTTGAATTCCTCCATGGCAGATTTCATATCGCGGGCCAGAGTGTGCATATCCG
>JAQTXY010000344.1 GCA_028688535.1 Methanothrix sp.
AGAGGCGCAACTGCGACGGCGATGAGGACTGCGTGATGCTGCTCATGGATTCACTGCTCAACTTCTCCATGTCTTACCTTCCTGCCAAGCGAGGGGGAAAGATGGATGCCTGCCTGGTCATGACCACTATTCTCAATCCGTCTGAGGTTGATAAAGAGGCCCATAACCTCGATCTGACTGCCGTCTATCCTCTGGAATTTTATGAGGCCACGCAGCGAGGTGCCAACCCCAAAGACCTTGAGAAAAAATTTGATCTGGTATCCAAGCGGCTGGGCTCTGATGCTCAGTACGAGGGATTCAATTTCAGCCACGCTACATCGGATATCGCCGCCGGCCCCAAGAACAGTGCCTACAAGACCCTGGAGACCATGATCGACAAGATGGATGCCCAGCTGGAGCTGGGGCGCATGATCCGGGCAGTGGATGAGCAGGATGTAGCGGAACGGGTTATCAACTCTCACTTTCTTCCCGATCTGATCGGCAATCTGCATGCCTTCTCCAAGCAGAAGGTGAGGTGTGTGAAGTGCGGTGCCAAATTCCGCCGACCTCCCTTAAAAGAGACCTGTCCCAAATGCGGGGGCAGGATAATTCTCACTGTGCACGAGGGCAGCGTTCGGAAATATCTGGAGGTCTCCATAAAGGTAGCAGAGGAGTACGGGGTGAGCAGCTACACCAAGCAGAGACTGGAGCTATTGAAGATCGAGATCAACTCCCTCTTCAAGAACGATAAGGCCAAGCAGACAGGACTGGCAGACTTTATGTGAGCTGAAATCAAGAATCCAATTCGTATCTAAAAATTTAAATATGAATCAGATAGATAGATTACTAAAAAGAAGGGGATGAGAGTAAAATGATGAGAAGGGGGTTAATGCTATTGCTGCTGGCGGCTATTCTCGCCGGCGGTTCACTTTGCGTGGGCGAAGAAAAGGGCGATATAACAGCCATTCCTGCATCGCAGGATGTTTACATCAGCATGGGAGAGAACAGAGTTTCGGTTTTTAATCAGACTGAGACGCTTCTGTGTGCCGTGAACATTGCGGACGGCAATAAGACAGAGACGACAAGCTATCCCGGCGCTCCCGTAATTCAGTTTAACATCTCGAGCCTTAATATCACAGATAACGATGTTGCAGTTCTGGTGCTCAAAGCCGCATCCATGCAAACCCAGGGCGATCCTGTCATGGTGGCGTTGATGTCCATCGGCTCGGATTGGGATGAGAGCTCTGACTATACCACATTTCTGGTCAATATCCTTCCAGCCTGGAATATCATCAAAAAGAACGATGCTACTCTCATGAGCAGCAACACCGATGGTGATGGCATCTTTGCCTTTGATGTCTCCCAAAAGCTGAAAGATGCCGCAAAAGAGGGTGACAGGATATCCTTCCTCCTGGAGGCCATCAGCAACAACAGCGCGCAAATATCATTCCTGCCCAGAGAGAGCGGCCAGGGGCCGTGCCTGATGATCATGCCCTATCCGGGGACTTTATTGCCTGATCGGGTTATGCTCAACTCGAGCACACAACTTGATCAAACCTCTGAACTTTTTAAAAACATGAGCGATATGGACATGCAGATAAAACTCGATCGGAAAGATATTCTCGACATGAACGAATAACATGGCGATTAGGATTAAGAGATTGGCTCATCAATTATTATTTTTCGTTAAGCGTTTCAAGAACATTTTTCCCGTAAAGACGAAAGAACGCAAAAAGAAGGTATAATTCTAATTTCGTGATAAGTTTGCCACACTAAACAACAAATAGATAATATAATTTATAAATTATTAATAAGCAAAAGAGTTTTATATCATTTTCTACAAAACAAATTCGTCAGATTCAATTCGGTAAGATGTTAAAGCGCGTTTATGGATGGACAATGAGATTAGTAATAGTATCAAACCGGCTGCCAGTAACAGTGGTAGAAGAGAATCACGTGCTACAATTCAAAGAAAGCGTAGGCGGGTTAGCGACGGGCCTATCCTCATACGTAAATTCATTGACGAAAAATCCTTCAGAAAATGCAGACTACCTCTGGGTAGGATGGCCGGGCATAAATCTTCCGGAAAAGAAACAGCAACCCTTTGTGTCTATGCTCGAGAATGAATTCTCATGCTATCCTGTTTTTCTACCTGGACAGGTAATTGATAAATTTTATCATGGACTGTGCAATAAGACCATTTGGCCGCTATTCCATTACTTTCCATCACTGACATCTTACGATGAAGAGCTATGGAACAACTACAAACAGGTCAATGAGATATTTTGTGAAGTTCTTTCAAAGATCCTGTTGCCTGGAGATGTCCTTTGGATCCACGATTACCATTTCATGTTGCTGCCGGGAATGATTCGGCAGAGATTACCGGACATTCCCATCGGCTTCTTCTTGCATATTCCCTTCCCGTCCTTCGAACTATTTCGAATCTTGCCTAGTGAATGGCGCAAGGAAATTCTAAAAGGACTCTTAGGAGCCAATCTGATTGGTTTCCACACCTATGACTATACCCTGCATTTTCTCAGATGCGTCCAACGTATTTTGGGACTCGAAAACGATCTTGGCCAGATGATCTTCCAAGGTCGAATGATAAAGGCAGAGACATTTCCCATGGGTGTAAGCTTTAAGAAATTTCAGGATTCAAGCAGCAAGCCACAAGTGCGTAAGGAAATGGAGACTCTTAAGGTTGCCTTCGAAGGGAAAAAAACGATTCTTTCTGTAGATCGGCTAGATTACACAAAAGGCATTGCTAAGAGGCTGCAAGGATATGAAGAATTTCTCAATAGGCATCCTCACTGGCATGGCAGGGTGACTTTAATACTGGTGGTTGTTCCCTCACGAATCAAGGTGGAGCACTACCAGTTAATGAAAAGGCAAATAGATGAGAAAGTTGGAGAGATCAATGGCAGGTTTGGGAATATCAATTGGACGCCCATACTTTACTCTTACAGATATTTACCTGAATCCCAGCTTCTCGCTTTGTATAATATTTGCGATGTAGCTCTGATTACTCCACTAAGAGACGGAATGAACCTGGTGGCCAAGGAGTTTGTGTCGTGTAAATCCGACTATAAGGGGGTTCTCATTCTTAGCGAGATGGCAGGAGCCTCAAAGGAGACTGTAGAGGCCATAATTATCAATCCAAACTACGTAGGAGAAATTGCCAGTGCACTCGAGGAGGCCCTGGAAATGCCTGAAAAGGAGCAGATCCGTCGCAATCAGCGGATGCAAATCAGACTGAGTCGCTACGATGTAGATCGTTGGGCTGATGATTTC
>JAQTXY010000345.1 GCA_028688535.1 Methanothrix sp.
CATAATGGAAGACGATAGTTATATATGAATCTTCTTTCACTTAATAAATATGTTATATTTAATAAATATAGTTTGAGCTATTGGACCAGGGATGATAAAGGCGTTATCGCATGATACAACGACTGAATTAAAAATATTAGTGAACTCCTCCATTAAGAATAATGCATCAAAAATCCACATTTTTATTTATCTAATTTTGCTTTTTGCTTTACGTATCACAAAGTAGACAGTCTTGAATTTTTGAAATCATGGTTTAAGGTCTGATTTCCACTCATGCCCCAAGTCTGTCCAGTGGCATCACTTCCCTTACCTGCAAGGCAGACCGCATGCCAAATCACTACTAGCTGAAAGCTCGCCCTCAATCATGGCCATCTGGCTATTGAAGGTCTTCAGCTTTTGCCCCTGTTCTCTAAAGCCAGGCGGGCGCCGCTGCTGCCATGTCCTCATCTGCACCTGTTTCATCTTCGGCAACGGTTACCGTCTCGAAAATATTCGCAGAAACTGCGAATGTGACTTTGCCGGACCGGCTGCTGCCATCGGCCATGCAGGCGGTATAGGTTCCTGCCGCCAGTGAGGATAATGACAGATTGAGCTTGTACTGGTCCGACCCCCTATCAGGCTTTATGTCCAAGCACATCTGCTCCCCTGATATTGAGCCGCTGGCTGTTGCCTTCTCGGTTTCTTTTCCCCGAATTATTACTCCCTGGCCCACAATCTCATCTTTGTTCTGGGTAAGATACAGTTTCATTTTCTCAGGGGATTTACCCAGAAGATCGAAGGACCAGGCACCGGTTACATTCACATGATTGAATTCCTGGGTCAATGGCATGGACATGGATTCGCCAAGTTGGCTGGGACTGAGCGGGTCAATTGGCTTCGCATCTGCTTGTGACAGGAAAAAGGCCATAACTGTTACGCTGAGCAGCAACCTGTGGTATATCATCTTGATTTCCGTCCTGGGTCCGACTTGCAGGCGCCCGGCGCTTCCAGGTAAAACACTTGACCTGGAAGGTCTGGAGTGCACTTTGCGGGTCTATCGCATACAGTCTCTGAAACCCAATTTCACATGCGGATATTACTATTTGACGTTTCTGGTTTAATCAATTGTCGAAAGAGGTCGGGGAAACTCGTGGTGTCTGCAAGAGGGCACGACCAAAGCATCGCTTGGGATGGAATCTGGATGGAGAGAAAAACATTTCAGTACTCAACGATCTTCAGCCCAGGAATTCGCTGGAAATGACAATCTCTGCTCACAATTGATGCACCATACGCCAGTGCAATGGCGGCTATGGCCTCATCCAAGTCGCCCACCGGACCTCCGGCGGACCGGAGTAGGGCGGAGATAGCTCCGAAGATCTCATAGGCGTCTTCATTCAAATCGAGCACCAGAAGCTGATCAAGTAATGCGATCAGGGCTCTTGAGTTCTCCTCCAACCTTTTTGAAAGGAAAACGCCTCTGTAAAGCTCTAGGACGTTTATGGATGTGGTACAAACCGATTCACCGCCCTCCTCAATACTGGAAAGCATCTCCAGCGCTCTTTCCCTGCCGCGCAATATATCCACTATGAATGAGGTGTCTAGGACGATCAAAGGTCAGCACCACGCATTTTAGCTTGGCGCATCTCTTGGGATGCCGTCTCGATTGAATCGGCCAGATCCTGAAGGACACCGATCTCAGCTAAAACAACAGAAAGCTTTTTCCTGGCTGGGTAGTATTTCACAATCACATCTGAGAAGCTTTCCTTCTCTGAGGATTTCAAGCTTTTTAGTTTCATGTATGCTTCATCGCTTATGCTGATGGTTCTCGTAGGCATAGGGATTATCTGTGTATGTATGTGTATTTAGTGTTTTTGAGAGGAAAAGAGCGAAAGCCAAATGTATGTCTCATGCTAGCTTGCCTCATGGAGATTGATCTGATTTGCCCAAAGACAGGAAAGCCCTATTAGCCGTCCTCGGCGCTTGCGTTGCCATCTTCTGGCCGGGCGCTCTCACCTTCGGCTTTCCTGGGGTCATGGCTCCCATCTGGCAGGAGATGTTCCATGTCGGGCGAGCTGCCACGGGTCTTACCATCTTCTTCATGCTTGCCGCAGTGGGCGCTTTCATGTTCCTGGTGGGCCGCTGGCAGGAGCGCTGGGGCCTGCGGCGCATGATCGTTCTGGGAGTGATCCTCACCGCCTTTGCTTCGCTGGTTGTCTCTCAGGCCGGATCGATCTACACCGTCTACCTCTGGGCTTTTCTTAACGGCATGGCCTCCTGCTTCGTCTACGTCCCGGCCCTGACACTGGTGCAGTGGTGCTACCCGAAAAGGAGGGGCCTGGTGGCAGGCCTGGTGAGCATGGTCTTTGGCATCTCGGCTGCCATTATGTCGCCGCTCTTTGCAGAGATGCTCTCCGCCTTCGGCTATCAATTAATGAACCTCTATTTGGCCGCTCTCACCATTTCCATCGGCCTTCTGGGAGCTTATTTTGCCAGGGCTCCACAGGCCTGGGAGAATGCCGCCTCTTCCCGACGTGCCGGGAGCGCCGCTGCAAAACCTGCGAGGCAGGTCGCAGCCTCATCAAGATCGTTTACCGTAAAGGAGAGCCTGCACACCAGAAGCTTCTGGCTGCTCTGGATCACCTGGACCTTTGCAGGAGCAGCAGGCGTCTCCATGACGCTTCTCGCTACGGAATATGGTCTCTTTCTGGGTCTCTCCCTGCCCTCGGCCATACTCATCCTGACCGCCTTCAATCTCACCAATGGAATGAGCCGCCTCATCAGCGGCATCCTCTCAGACCGGTTTGGGCGAAATCAAGTCATGAGCCTGGCCTTCCTGGCTGCCGCCTTGGCCTACTTCGTCCTTCCCTGGGCGGGTGGTCTGGGGGCCTGCACTCTGCTAGCTGCGATAGTGGGCTTCTCATTCGGCACCCTCTTCTCAGTCTCTGCACCACTGGTGGCGGACTGCTTCGGCCTGGAGCACTTCGGTGCCATCTTCGGCCTGACCTTTGCCGCCTACGGCTTTGTGGCCGGGCCGCTGGGGCCCACCCTTTCAGGATACCTGCTGGATCGGACCGGAGACAATTTCTTCCTGGTTTTTCTCTATCTGGGCGTATTCTGTCTGCTGGCGAGCCTGTGCATCCGCCAGGTTGTGCCGCCACAGCGGAGTTGAGGCAATAATATTAGAATTGCACATCTACTTCTACCAGTTTGGCCCCCTGGTGCAGGGCTTGCAGGGCAGAAGCCTGGTCCTTCATGAGAAATATTCGCCACTCATC
>JAQTXY010000346.1 GCA_028688535.1 Methanothrix sp.
TGGTTTCTGCCTTTACTGGCGATATATGATAGTTGTGTTATATGATGTAACGAAGCAAAATTGTAGTCTGACAAAGCAGAGTAGTTGTTTATGGACGAATTAGCTGGTCACAATCGTCTATATGGAGACAGGATGGCTAGTCATATCTAGGAGATGTTGGTGATGGATTATATCTCGATTTCATTGGCGCTCGTGGGCAGTCTGCTCCTTTGGTGGTCGTTTCTGGCGATCTCCGGATTGAAGAGATCCAAGCTATGCGAGGGAATCCATTTTCGAATCAATCAAAAATAAATATATTTCACTTTCGTTTCTTCTCCAGGGCGCAGCGGGGCAGCATCTTTTCATCGATTGCTTTGATGTAGGGCGCCTGTACAGCAGAAATATAGACCTTACGCTCTCCTATCAATATTACCTGATCTGTTGCCTTGGGCGGGCTGATCCTGATTGAGAACATCAGTGGACCTTCACAGGTGGTGGCGATGCGCAGGTCCGTAGAGCGAGCGCGGATATACTCTTCCATTTCCGGAGTGATCTTGAGGGAAAGGGGTTTCGTGGTCATTGCAGGTTAGATTTCTCAAGCATATATTTAGGGATTTGTTCCGGCCCAAAATGGTTATATCCATATTTTCCGTTCTCAATTGTCATGAAAGTACGGAATAATATATCAAAAATGGCTATGCTTCTTGGCATCTTCATTTTGCTGGCCTCGGTTGCAGATTCCCAGATGAACCGGGACAGCCCCTTTTTAGGGAGCAAGCTTCCCAGGACGGATGATCAGAACATAGCGGGCCAGGGTCTTCAGTCTGCCTCCGGGATCGTGATCTCTGCCCCCTTCAATAATCAAGCCGTATCTGACTTATCGATATCTGCGGATCCGAACAATACCACTTGCAATATGGTCTCATTCCTGCTGACGATAACTCCGTCTCCCAGCGGCTCTACCGGATATCAGCCGGTAAAGGTAAGAGTACTGGAAAATCGTCAGGGAACTCCCACCGCGGTTGCTGAACTCACTCTTCTCATGCCGGTTACGGGCGGCTTTTTGCATGAGACAATTAGCTTTTCCAGCGCAGCTTCGTCGGCTGGAGGCAGTGGCACAAACGAGATCACAGTGACTGCTGATCCTGACAACCAAATTCCGGAGACCAATGAGGGAAATAATGGCTTTACAATCAGCAAAACTTGCTAGGATTTAGGCAAATTGGCATGTATGATAAGGACCAATCGGTCTTTTCTTCTTCCTAAAAACAACAAAAATTTTTTAAATTAGGACGTCCTGTAAGGATGTTATAATGGGGGAAGAAATATGAAACTAATAACTGATGATTCAAATGCAGATTTGGCCGCGCTCTTTGGTATCATCAGAACCTTGGCACCAGAACTGTGGGGATCAGGTCAACGCAGTCTTCTTCTTCCCAGAGAATTGGGGGATTTGGTGAGACCAGAGTACCTGGAGCAAATAAAGGGAAAAATCAAGAAAATGAAGCAGCTGCATGATCTGTTTGATGCCGGTTTATTAACCAGAGATCAGTATCTATCCAGAAAAGGTAATATAATTTCAGAGATGTGATCATGTCAGGCGGTGTTTCATTATTCGCTGCGATTGATGAAAATGGCAGGAATAATATGTTGGGCCTGAAGCCTAACCGTTTCGCTTTCCAGCCCCGGTTATCCGACATTCTGAATAAGACGTCTCTTTTGGAACAAATGATCAATCTTCAAAGAGAAGGGGCAGGTTAATAAATAGTGGCTGCAATAGGTTAATGGATGGAAATGTCTGAAGATGAAAAGCCCACTACAAGACAATCAATGCCACAATTTATTCCCAAATTCAAAGGTAAGAAAGTCATAATTCGTCTTGTCTCAGGGGGCCAGCCGGTCACTGGAACTATTGACTCGTTTAACTCTTATGAGATCCTTCTCTTGACTGCAAAAGGTGAGATATTGGTCTTCAAGCACGCCATTGCCACTATTGAGGTCGTTGATGAGCCGCGAGGTTATAAACCTAGTATTTAGCTTCTAAGATTATATTGGATGAAATAGCTATAGCCATTTCACAGCAATTTGTGGTAAGATTCCAGATGTAATAGTGAAAACACGAGCGAGATGATTCAAGTCTAAATAAGCCACCAGTCCGCAGTGCCATTGCTCTCGGATCACCCCGCTCTTCTTCTCATCCCGAAAAAGGGCACTTGCACATGATCAGTATCCAATTCAGCTCGAACAAGGACACCATCTCTCCAGGCCCAGCAGATATGCTACACCTGCAGCTGTGCTTCCATAGAATATGACTCTGCTGCTGCAGCCGCGAGCCGTTTCCATCAAATCGTCAATCGTTCCGTTGGCAAATGTCGATCCGGTCATCAGGATGAGCGGGCAGCTCTCAAACATCTGCCCTGCTTGCAGTCCATCCAATATCCTCACCTGGCTGCGAACGGCTCCGGCCAGAGCCAAGTCAGATACCATTACCCTTTCCGGACCTAAGGCCTGTACCAGGGCTTCCAGAAGCGCGGGCTGCAAACCTACCAGCCCTACCTTCTTTGCGCCCTGCTCTTTTATCCATTCCGACATTGAGGCTTTGCATCTCCCGGGTCCATCATCTCTGCAATGAACTGTGCCCTCGATCTTTCCCAGGTATCTGAGAACTGCGTTCATTGTGGCAATCAGCACGGCCCGCTCGAATGGTCCGCGAAGCTGCATCTCCAAAACATCGCCCAGAGAGCCGCGAAATCCTCCGCCAGCCGCAGTAAAAGCCTGCCCGATAGCGCCTCTGAAGACGGCCTGCATGAGGACCTCTTTGCCCCGGATGAGGGGAAAGTCATCCCTGCCGGTCTCTCCGATGGCTTCTGAGACGCTGAGAGGACGGCTTATCACCAGCTCATCTTGCAGACTCACTGACTGGCAAGCATTGCTCTGCAACTCCAGCAATGCAATGAAGCGGCTCTTGGCCTCCTTCAATAGATCTATTTTCAATATCTCATCCTCAAGTTTCACTTCACCGAAACGAATCCATATTTTTCCAATATGGCCTGTCCCTCATCTGACATTATCACATCAATGAATGCCTGAGCCTCCTCTTTATGTTTTGATTGGGATAGTACGCCCACCGGGAAGTCTCCTATCACATTATATTTGTCGGGAATAAGAATCTTAGTCACCTTGCCCACCATCTGGGGGCTGACATCGGATATGAAGGCAAATCCAGCATCTGCTTCACCCAGGGCGACTTTAGAGAAGACGCGATTTACAGTGG
>JAQTXY010000347.1 GCA_028688535.1 Methanothrix sp.
TCTTCCGATCTCCTAATTATTTCTGTCCCACCTTTTGGTGGTACAGTTGAGCAGATATCAGCTTATATCTTCATGATTTCAGCATTTTCAGGATCGAGACCGCTCCATTTTACCTTATATCCGAGCATGGTGAGTGCCTGGCTGCAAGCTTTTATTCCATATCTTTCAAAAATCTTGAGGGCATCATTATGCTTCATCACACCAATCAGTTCGCCCTGGATCGTTTCGAGGAGCTGGTTGCTTACAAGCTGATCGCCCAAAAGCGAATAGCCAGGTTTGTTTTGCCCCTTGATCACTTCTTTGAGTGCCTCTATACTGACTCCGTATCTCTGGGCAACATCATCGAGGCTGATAACACTTACATCGCTGCCAAATGAAATTTCCATGCCCTTTAGCATTGCAATTTCTTCCACATGCTGCTTTTCCTCATATCTCCTCAGAATCTTGATGATCTCCAGATGCGGAATTTTCTTATCATAGAACAGGAGGTTGTCTGCCTTAAATTCTGAGCTCGTGCATGCCAGATTTCTGTTCACGAGCAGGATCATGCTCTCTTTTTCCTGCAGCTGATTGAGCTTCTGAATCTTATGTTTGAGATATTCAGGTGCCCAGAAGCCGATGATCTCGACGTATATCTTGGTGCCATTTCGCTCCAGGGAAAAGTCTGGAATGAAGGCATACTGGCCGGCTTTCAATACTGTTGGCTCTCTTCTGACTACCCAGCCCTTGAAGCCAAGCTGATAGAATTCCTTCTCAATGGCACTATCGAAGCCGACATCTGCCGTTTCTAACTCAGCGCCGAAGATAGATCTCCTGGTATGGTCCAGAGTGAAATCGTAGATCCTCTTTCCCTGAAAAGTTTTCCTTGATATACTGGCCCTCAAACTCCATTTGCTGGAATCCATTATTGTGGGTAGCAGTTTTGCGAAGGCCGATCCGTATTTCTCGGTTAGCTTGAACAGAGAAGTAGGTCCTTCCAGGGATATCTTTCCATCTTGTATCAAGTATATGAGGCCCAGCTGCTTGATCATCCTGAACACTGGCTGGTAGTTATCCTCTATCTGAATCTCCATTCCAGTAGCCCTGAAGAGTAGAGTCTGAGCCAGGGACAGATTATAATTCCTCCGCAGATCCTCCGGCGCGATAGTTTGAAACTCTTTTACAACCAGGTTTCCTTCGTGGTCTGCCCAAAGAGCCCTTTCCATGGCTTCAGGTTCGATCGATAGCTTCCCGGCAATCTTGTCTAGAACCTTCTTTCTCTCTTGCTCGCTGGTAATGAATCCTTTGGATTCCTCAAAGATCATCCTTCTAGCGGCAATTGGATCAATAACCGAGTCCGTCTCTATTACGCATCTCCTCTCAAGGATCTGGGCTAGTCCCCTAATCAAGCGGTAGTTGATCTCCTCAATGCCCTCCAGCTCTTCGATAAGCTCACCGTATGTTCTTCCTACATGCTCCTGAAAAACGCCAATAACCGAGCGGGCAATCTCCAGGCTATCCTGATCCAGAAGAGCATAGACGGGCTCGATTTTTCCTTTAGATATCTTCGTAACAAGTAGGTCGCTGGTTAGCATTTTCGTATCCTATTGCTTCAATGGTCTTTTTCTTCTTCTTGCAGTGTTGACCTCACTTGTCTCTGCTGATACGATCTCGTATAGGACTGCTTCCTTCCCTTCTTTCTTTCGAAGAATCCTGCCCAGCCTCTGGATAAAAGCCCTCTCACTTCCTGTACCGCTTAAAATAATGCCTACATCAGCGTCTGGAACATCAATGCCCTCATCTAGAACCTTTGAGGTGACAACCGCCCTGTATACACTGGAGCGGAACCTGTCCAGAGTCTCACTTCTTTCTTTGCTTGTGGTTCTATAGGTTATAGAGGGTATCAGGAATTGCCTTGAGATTATATGGACCAGCTTGTTGTGCTCGGTGAAGATGAAGATCTTGCCATCATTATGCTTTTTCAGGATCTCGGCGAGTTTCTCTATCTTCGAGATGCTGTTGTAGGCGATGTCCCTTGCTTTATTCCTGGCGAGGAGTGCCCTTCTGGCTCCCGGATCTCTGCCGCTCCTCATGACCAGCTTCTGAAAGTCAACGGGACTTCGGATGGTGAGTTTGATTCTGGCGAGATAGTCTGAGAAAACCTTTTGGTTTTTCTCATATTCCTCTTTTTCTTCTTCGGTTAGCTCAACTGTGATCTTCTCAACCCTGAAAGGTGATAAATGGGTCCCAGTAAGCTCTTTTACCCTCTTCTCAAAGACCTTTCCACCTACGAGTCGGTTGAGCTCTGAATGTAGACCATCCTCTCGCTCCAGGGTAGCCGTCAAGCCCATCCTATAAGGAGAAGCGAACATCTCAGCTATGTTCCTGTATCCGGCGGCAGGGAGATGGTGGACCTCATCGAAGATTATCAAACCAAACTTATTCCCGAGCTTATCGGCGTGAATGTATGCGGAGTCATAGGTGGATACTGTTAAGGCTTTTATGTCCCATTCACCTCCACCTAATACCCCGACCTCTGTCTTGAACTCTTTCTTCAGCCTGGTGCGCCATTGATCCACCAGATCGAGGGTGGGAGCGATTACAATCGTCGGGGTATTCAGCAAGGATATGGCGTTTATTCCTACAAGTGTTTTGCCGCTTCCCGTCGGAAGAACGATTATGCCACGATTGCCGTTAGCTATCCATGCATCCAGGGCATGGTTCTGATAATCCCTCAATACAACGCTGCTTTGAAGTTCGGGACAGGGAATGAGATTGAGGACGTCATCCTTTAAGTCGAAGCCAGATCTCCTCAAGAAATCGATGATATCCCTGTAGAATAGGGCCAATGCACGATAGGTCTTAGAACGCTCATCCCAGGTGGAATTTGGGACTCGGATGTCTCCTTGGAGCTGAATTGTGCCTTTGTCAAAGGTAAGCTTCATGGTCTTATTGATGTCTCCATGGACGTTCTATAGCATGACCATCCTGGAGGAGAATCAGAACTGCCACCAGCTCTTTGCCTTGGTGGGCTAGGTATCCCGCGACCAAGTAGTAACCGCTCGGTCGGAGATCGTTGATTACAGGAATTACGGGCTTTTCTTTCAAAATTTTTTGTCCTTTCCGATCGGACATGCATTAATGCACTCAAAACAGTTATTGAAGTTACCTATTAAAAGATTCTGCCAAAGCTCCCAGAGGTTAGGACTCCCGACATGAGATTTTAGCTCGTCTTCTTTCAAGCTGATCGCCTTCATTCCAAACCT
>JAQTXY010000348.1 GCA_028688535.1 Methanothrix sp.
TCTTGGTTAAAGAGAGGATTGAAAAGTTGCGATCAGTAGCATGATGACTGGCTCTCTTCGTATGGTTTTTCCAATGTGCACTACTCGGGCTGGTGGCAACCAGCTACATACTATTATAATTACCCGGTTGTGAGCTACCATAGCTGGTACTGCCCGTGTACTTCAATGACTTTGAATATATTCAGTTCTGCCTCTGAGGCCGTCTTAGATAGAAATTGTTGCCCATATATTCGGTCTTGATGAGCTTTCCCTGATCGATCAGCCTTTGCACAAGCTCCCAGCTCACCTGGGACTGCTGCAAAAATTTTTTGACTGCCGCTTCTCTCATGGGATGAACGGCGGCTATTGAGAGAATATCGCTCTCCACATTGCCCGTAAGATCGAAGCTATCTCCTTCATATCCTACGAGAAGCTCGACATGCTTTATCCTCGAGCAAAATATCTGGTAGGCTTGACAAATGCACTCTTCCGGGGGCATTGTGGCCCATTTTTCCGCAGGCGGTCGGATGGGCACGGAGATATAAGCGACAGAGGGATCAACCTTTTCCAGGAACTCTGCGATGGCCTGCAGCGAGTTCTCATCGTCATTTATGCCTGATAGCAGCATGCTCTCCGTGACAATAGTTCCTTTAAAATGCTTTGCGAATTCGAGTATGCCCTGCAATATTGCCTCATGTTGGAGCGCTCGATGGGGCCGGTCCATGCGCCGCCAGATTCGTTCATCCAGAACATCCACCTTGAGAGAGACCCAATCCGCCTTTGCCAGCTCCTTACGAACGCTCTCATCCCAGATCAAAGAGGCGTTGCTGATCACGGCGATCCTGATGCCCAGGGATCTGAGCATATCGATCTCCTGGCCCAGATTTATGTCCAGGGTGGGCTCTCCATCGGGTACGAAGGTTAGGTAATCGATGGCCAGCCCCAGGCTTCGGGAACTATCCACCTTCTCTTTCACCTCCTGGTAGATCTCCTGGGGCGAGTAGAAGGAACGGCGCTGTACTTCCATCTGCAAAGTTTTGCCTACCTGGCAGTAGGCACAGGAATATGAGCATATCTTGGCAGGTATGTTGTTTATGCCCAGGCTTCTTCCCAGCCGCCGGGATGGCACGGGTCCAAATGCTATCATTGCTTACACTCCTATTTATTTTTATATTTGTATTAAGTCACCCACTGCAAGGGGCAGGCATCTCTCACCCAAAACCTCCTGCAATCGGCAGATCGCCTTATGCCCGGTGCAGTGTCCCGTTGGGACGATGGCAGGATCAAGCCCCTTCAGCGCCTCAACCGTAGCATCTACGCGCCCATCATCAGCATCCATGAGGTGAAAGCCACCGATCAAGGCATAAAGCTTCTCGACTCCTGTGATTTTCTGAGCGTGCCTGATGGTATTGATGATTCCGGAGTGAGCACGGCCGGTGATAACGACCAGCCCCTTGCCAGGCAAGACCGCTGCCAGGGCCTGGTCGTCAGGGATGTTGTCCTGGCAGTACTGGCCATCTCTGACCGTCCAGAAGTTCTCCACCTTCTCGAAGCTCTCCAAGCGCGCCACCTCACCTGTGGTCATGAACCCCGGAGCTATTGCGACAGGACCACGGGCTTGGATCATGATCGCCCCTGCTGCCTCAACCTGTGATCGAGAGACGGGCAGACCTATGAACTTAAAGAGGGGCTGCGTTTTCAGCTTGGGCGCGAAGATATCGGGATGGGCCAGTATGACGATTCTATCTTTCCTATGCTGCAAGACGCCCATCAGGCCTCCCGTGTGATCATAATGGCCGTGGCTGAGGCAGATCAGATCGAGATTATTTAGGTCGATATCCAGTTCCTCGGCATTATGCAGCATAACCTCTGAAGAGGCACCCGTGTCCCATAGCAGCATCATTATCTTCTGATCGAATTTCAGCTCCAAGAAGATGGACAGTCCATGCTGGGCCCAGAGGGAATTATGATCAAGAGTGGCGGAATTTTCAACCACAATGGTCAATTGAATGTCCTGCAACATAGACAAATATTAATGTAGCAGACAGCTTAAAGCTGACGTCTCCCGATGAAATACTTTCTCACAGGGCAGGCATTGTCTGCTTAAGAATGAATTGCGGATCACCGGTTTAGGTGAGCCGAAATATTTATAATCAATCCGGTTTTAGGTTTACCTAAAGATTAATTATGGACAACAGGAGTACATAATGCAAACACCGATCACGAGCTTGAGTACAGGGACTGTCGCCCGGATCACAGCATTGCTGGGCCAGGGTTGCTCATTTCAGAGAAAGCTGAGGACCATGGGAATAAGAGAGGGAAAAATGCTGAAGATAGTGGCCATTCATCCCTTCTCCGGCCCGCTTGTGCTGGATATCGAAGGCAGAGAGATTACACTGGGCAGGAGCATCGCCCAGAGAATCATGGTGAGGGTTGAGGATTGTTGCGAATCGTCCTGATGGGCAATCCGAATATAGGAAAGAGCGTGGTCTTTTCCCGGCTGACTGGGGCCGAGGTGATCACCTCCAACTATCCGGGAACCACAGTTGACTTCTCAAGAGGCAAAGCACGAGTGCTGGGAAGCCAGGTGGAGGTGATTGATGCACCGGGAACATACTCATTGCAGCCGACGAATCGGGCAGAAGAGGTGGCCGTTGAGGTTCTGCGATGGGCAGACCTGATCATTAATGTGGTCGATGCCACCAACCTGGAGAGGAACCTATTCCTGACCTTAGAGCTTCTGGAAAGCAAAAAGCCCATGATTCTCGTGCTCAACATGTGGGATGAAGCAGAGCGATCGGGAATCGAGATAGATGTGAAAGATCTGGAGATGCACCTGTCAGTGCCAGTGGTCTGCATCATCGCCCTGACTGGCGAGGGAATAACGAATCTGGTGAGCAGGTTAAGTGAAGCGCGTTCCCCTCATAAAACCAAGACTCTGACAGAAGAAGAAAAATGGATAGAGATAGGACGCATCACCAGAAACGTCCAGAAGGTGACCCACAAGCATCCAGGGGTCTGGGACAGGTTCTCCGAGGCCACAATCAAACCACTGACGGGAACTCCCATCGCCTTGATTGTCGTACTTGCCACCTTCTATATGGTGAGACTAATCGGCGAGGGCCTGATTTCGTATATCTTCGAGCCTCTCTTTGAGCTGTACCGTCCTCTTGCCATGGCCATCAGCGCCAAGCTTGGCTGCGGATTGCTGCATGACCTTCTTATCGGGAGGCTCATTAATGGAGAGATCGACTATGTCC
>JAQTXY010000017.1 GCA_028688535.1 Methanothrix sp.
TTGCCGGGCAGTAAAGTGTAGCATTGCCTCCTATATCGGGATTTGCCACCTGCAGCAAGCTCTTATCAATTTTTGAATCGTCAGTCACGGTAAGGTCGAGACCGGCCTGTGCAAGCATGGCTTTCCTTGCCTGGGGGACTTCTTTGATATCTTCTGCCGCCAGAGGCTCGGAGATAACAGGGACCTCGAGAGTTGCCGTAATATAAGCTTTCAGCCCGTCTTTATGAGCGGCATCAACCAGAGATTTAACAAGATCTCCGGCTGTTGCATGGATAGTTATGGTGCTGATATTTGCTGCTTTAAATGTACTAAGGATAGCAGAGACACCATATTTCTGCAGATCGCCTTCTTCCACCCAGCCGTTTCTGTCTCCAGCTTGGACCACTTTGGGAAGGATCAACAAGGGCAATGTTCTGGTCTGATTCTCCTCAGACCAGATGGCTAGAGGAGTAGCCGCAATGGCTGCATGCCAATCGTCTGCGCCAACCATAACCACATCAGCTAGCTCGCCCTTAACACCTCTTTCCAGGGGCGCGTCCTCTGCCAAGCATAGCCCTGAAATGGACATGATTGCTATGAATAGTATTAGATATTGCAGCCTCAAGCTTTCACCTCTTCGGTTTTAATGCCTGCGCTTTGCAGTGGCTTTGCATATTCCGCTCCAATCTCGCCTATGAGGAGCGCTTTGGAGAGGGTAACATTTCTCTTAGTCATTTCAGCTATCACAGTATTGACCTTCTCAGTCACATTGCCCTTGCATACAATTATTGGCGCTCCCGCCGTCCTGGCCTTCTCATAGGCTCGGAAGATATCAGCTGGCAGATAGCTGGTTAAGACCACCTCGGCCGTTCCATTTTGCCAGACATCTTCGGCAAAGAGCCAGCAATCTTCGTAAAGGCTGCCTGTGTCAATGCGTTTGATTTCCACGCCCTGCAATGCCGTTTCCGCTTCCTTAGTGACAATGGATTGATTGCCCAATATCAAGATCCTGGAATAGTCTTGCAGCTTCTCTTGATCTGTTTCGCTCATCTTTCCAGGAGGAATTGTAATCAGGTCGAAATCGGTTGTTTTATTGCTCATAGTGGATACGGATGCGATAGTGCTGTAGAGGAAGTCATCCCCCGTGAGAATTACCATGCCTTGCGGCAAGATCACCTTGATGGATGCTACCTCTTCCGGCATGGGAATGCCCTGGGAATCCATGAGACGGAAGATTAGCGGATAGTCGCCGCTCTTTGATGCCAGCAAGGTGAAATTGGCAATGCCGGGCTTAAGCGGCGTGACCTCTACCGTTTGGGCTAGAGGTATAACCATAAGCTCAGGAGGCGTTACTATCCCCACCATCACCTTTTCCTTAACATCCAGCATGATATTGAAGGAGCCCTTGTAGGTCTTGTTGGTTACAATTATTTCCGGGACCTTGATTTCTACGTTATAGCCCCTAACTTCCGCGGCAAAATCGACCTGTGCATCAACGGACGAATTCATGGACTGATTGCCCAAAGATTTGGCTACTATTGCCATGATGCCTTTCTTGCCTGGCAATGATGTTTGCACCTGGAGCTTCATGGTATGAGTTATACCCGGGTCTAGAGGCACATCATAGGGAAGGCCCTGCGTTTTTTCTCCATCGAGCAAGGTCACGCTCCAACCTTCAGGGAGCAAACCGGTTTCGATTGAGGCTACATCTCTAAAAACACCTAGATTCTTGACAGCCAGATCGAACTGAGCGATATCGTTAGCATTGGCAGAGAGCTTTGCAGACTTGGCATCATCTATGGTCATGCTTATGCCATAGCTCTCCTGTCCGATAACTGTCAGGTTAAAGTCAATTCTCATGGGAAGCGAGGGAGGCGCGCTATCCAGCAGATATAAAAATCCTGTGTAGGATCCAGGTCGCGTCTCCGGAGGTAAGGCAAAGTATATCTTAATCTCTGCATTATCCTGAGGCTTGAGTGGTTTTTCTTCCGGAATGCCCAAGAATATGAAATCTCTCGCAGTGCCACTCATTTCGGTTTTTGATATCTTGAAGATCGTCGCATCACCTATATTGGTTACCTTTAGCGTTCTCTCCTCCAAATCACCGGAATGGAGCACAACATCAAATCTTTCCTTGTCTGCTTCCAGCTGGGCAGAGCCGGCAGCAATCAGCAGGAATAGAATAATAATCGGGTATATCTGCCTCATCTAACACCACACGACGGCATACGCCAGATTTTGATATAGTTAGTATCCAACTGCTTTTCCCATTTATAAATTCTCACTCAAAGGAATAAATAACCTTCTCCTCTCGACGGGCTAGTTTATATCTGTTATGCATCAGACCAGGTTATTTGGTGTTTGCTTGGACCCTGAAAAAGCCTTTCTGGTAGCCACGCCCTTCAAGAAGCGCGGCAAGACGAGCCTGAAGATCAGCGACTTTATCTTTGCTTTATCCCTCGATCTGAAATGGGGACCGCCTGAGAAGGTGCGCGCTCTTTTGCGGGAAGCGGAAGCTGAAGGCATGGTTAAGATGGAGGGTGATATGGTAAATGCGGTCTTTGATGCGGCGGCTGTGGAGGTTCCCCTGGGTTTCAAGCCGTCCACTGAGGAGGGAATACTGGATCAGGGAATCAGGCTCATCACATCTCATACCGGCATGAGCCGAAAAGAAGTCATTGCTCTTGCCAATGAGAAACAGGATTCTCTCAAGAAGCTGGTGGAGCTGGATGCCGTAGTGCTGCTCATCGCCAGGGAGATGGGCATCGATGTCAGCGAGCTGGCCGCCAGTGCCTACCAGAACCTGCTGGGCCGCGGAAAGGAAGAAACGGGCATTTCTGCCAGTCCGGAATCGCAAGCTTAATCTTCCATGGAGAAGGGAGAAGGGATTTATGACTCCCAGGGTTCTATTCACAACCATTTATAGAAAGGGCTCCGAACCTTACGATTACATCGGAGCCAATACCAGGTCATGGTTCAGATTCTACTGGCCGCGCATCCAGTCGTTTGGTCTGCGATTTCTCAAGCAGAACATCCCTGAGCTGGAGATCCTGGAGTTTCCCACCTGGGATGAGTACCAAAAGAAACTGCAAGAGGGATGGGATGTGGTGGGGCTCTCGTTTTATCTGAGCGAGACCCATGAAGCCATAGAGATGGCGCAGGCGGCGCGCTCTGCTGGCGTTGGCGAGGTCTGGGCAGGCAACTACGGCGCGCTGACCACTGCCGTGCAGGATAAGTTCGATCGCATCTTCGTTGGCTACTCGGAGCGAGAGGTCGCACCCTATTTCGGACGGCAGGTTAAAGATATCATTCACCCTCCGCTTATCGAATATCTCAATACGCCTTTCAACATCAAACTGAATATTTATGGGGTGCTGTTCACCACGCGCGGCTGCCCGGTGGGCTGCAAGTTCTGTCAGACGCCGGTCTTCTGCAATAAGCCCAATATCATCCCATTGCAGAGCATTGAGAGAGTCTTAGCTTACTACAAGGAGCAAGGCATCAATGTGGTTTTGATAGAAGATGAGAACTTTGGCTGCAATCGCCGCCATGCTGATGCGGTAGTCGAGCTATTGGACAAGTATCAGATGGTTTGGGGTTGCATGGCTAGGGCCGACTATCTGAGGAAGAAGATAGACGACTGGGCGGACATGAGGAAGAAGAACGGCAGAAAGGTGGCCGGATTTGGGGGCGCGGCCATCGGCATAGAGAATCTGCATCAAGAGCGCCTGGACGATATCAAGAAGAAGGAAGGCACCGAGGATATTTTAGAGACACTGCGCATGCTGCAGGCTCGGGGGCTGGGCACAGTAGGGTATTATATGATCGGCTTTGAGGAAGACACCAAAGAGTCGCTACGCGAGGACATAAAGAAGCTGGCCGCCCTCAAGCTGGATATAACTCAGATCTGCGTCATAACTCCTCTGCCTCAGACGCCCATGTGGACGGAGATTGTGGAGAAGTTCGGCATCTGGGATCAGGATTATCATCACTACGACGGCAAGCACATGGTCTGGAATCATCCTCAAATCAAGCCTGAGGAGTTTCCGAAGATCTTGGATTGGTCTTTCAAGCAGGTTCATCCCTGGTATACGCCTTTTCGCACCTCATCCCGAGTTTGGGGCAATGCCTATCGCTACGGAGGCTGGGAAGGAGTGAAAGAAGTTGCCGCCTACATCAGCCGGGCTAACAAATTCGACTGGAATGCCGGACTACGACTGCTGGATGTGGATGAGAGCGGAAGAGAACAGAGCCATAGCGAACAGAAACGGAGCGTTCGAGCGTAATTAGCAGATGCAGAAGGTAATGGATGAAAATATTACTATTATCATCTCCCATAGTTCAGCTTGATTTTGATCGCATCGCTCGGGTTCCCAATCTCGGACTTGCTTCTCTTGCGGCTCATGTGGATGATCTATGCACGGTGCATGTGGCGGATATTCACGGCCTGAAGAATCACCGCGAGTATGTGAGCCGGATTGTAAACAGCTATGACCTGGTGGGCCTTACCGCCATGAGTTTTCAGTACAATGAAGCTCTGGCACTGGCAGCCATTGCCAAGCAGGCAGGCGCAGAGACGGTTTTCGGAGGCTATCATCCCACGCTGGCTGCAGAGGAGATCGGCAATAGCCTGGATGCCGCCCTCATCGACTACATTGTGCGCGGCGAAGGCGAAGCCACCTTCCGGGAGCTGGTGGCGTCAAAGCTGGCTGGAAAGAGCCCGCAGGGCATACTGGGCCTCTCCTACCACGAGAAAGATGCAGAAGCAAGTGGAGGGGAAAGGAATCGAATGGTCCACAATCCCCCCAGACCTCTGCTCTCTGTGGAGGAAATTCGCATGCCCAACAGGGATGCGCGTCTCATAACCAAGGGCTTCTACAGCTTTGATGTGCCCATTGACTGCGTTGAGACCAGCCGGGGCTGCACCCAGGGCTGCAAGTTCTGCTCTATCAATCTCATGTACGGCCGGCGCTTCCGCCGCTTTTCCATCGAGAGGGTGATCGAGGACATCCGGGACGCAGAGGCGCACGGTGCCGGATCTATATTCGTCCCGGACGACAACATAACCCTCGATCCCAAGCGGCTGGAGCGGCTATGCCAGGCCATCATCGATGCCGGGCTTACCCATATGCGCTACAAGACACAGGCCTCCGCCTCGGGCATTGCATCCAGCAAGCAGTTGGTGGACAAGATGGGTGAGGCGGGCTTTGACGGCGTCTTCTTGGGAGTGGAGAGCATCAACAAAAGGAACCTGGAATTCCTGGGCAAGGGCAAGATGTCCAATGATGCCGAAAAAGCGGTGAAGTACCTGCATGATAATAATATAATCGTCTCCACCGGCCTGATCGGCGGCAATCCCGATGACGATGAGGAGGACCTGTGGGAGAATTTCAAGCTGGCCAGGCGACTCAAGGTGGACTTTCCCATCTTCTACATCTCCACGCCTTACCCCAAGACGGAAATGCGATCCGAGCTGGAGGAGATGGGGCTGGTCACCAACAGCGACTTCACCAGGTACGACGGGCTGCATGCCAACCTGAAGACCAAACACCTGAGCGAAGAAGAGGTGCAATTCATCACCTGGCAGATGAATGCCCGCTACTATGATCTGCAGTGGCTGCGGTATAATAAAGTAAAAAAGCTCTATCCCAAATGGTTTGCCGGCGAAATGCGCAGGCTGGCGCCCTTTTATGCCAAACGAAAGCTGGACCTGGCACTGGGGCGGCGCACGGCGCGCGACTTCTTCCGGGAGGATCTGGCAAGCGGGGAGCTGTGCAAGGGAGTGATTTAACTTCTATTTTATTATTATTAATTATATTACTTTATCACGTATTACTATTTAAGGGAATAACTGAAATACAAAGAATGTGATTACCTAATATTGCTCGGAGAGACTAATGGACCCGCAAGAACTTCAATTAAAGCTAATAGACCTTGAATCGGACTTGACTGAACGAAAGTCATCTCTGTCCAATCCAGATCGAGTAAGACAAGCTATCTGTGCATATGCTAATGATCTTCCAGATCACCGTAAGCCAGGTGTAATATTTATTGGAGCTAATGATGACGGATCTTGTGCAGGATTGAATGTGACTGATGAACTTCTGCTCCAATTATCTCATATGCGGGATGATGGGAAGATTCAACCTTTCCCTTCTATTACAGTGGAAAAAAATGTAATAAACAAATGCGAGATGGTCGTAATAGTAGTAACTCCGTCTCTTGCTCCACCCATTCGGTTAGATGGAGTTACATGGATAAGGGTTGGTCCTCGCAGAGCGATCGCAACACCTGAAGAAGAAAAAATCCTTTCAGAACGGAGACGTTCCAGAGATTTGCCTTTTGATCTTCAGCCCGTTCCTTCAGCAACAGTCGAAGAACTTGATCTCGGTTTATTCGAGCGTGAATACCTTCCCTTAGCTATTGCTCCTCAAGTCCTTGAACAAAATACCCGTTCTACAAAGGATAAACTAAAAGCGTTGCGCTTTTTAACTCCAGAGGAACAACCTACTGTATTAGGGATTTTGGTAATAGGGAAAGAAATCCAAGATTACATTCCTGGTGCGTACGTACAATTCTTAAGACTCGAAGGCATGAAGCTAACCGATCCCATTAGAGATCAGAAGATGATAGCTGGTCCTTTGCGGGAATTGCTCATGAGGATCGATGATGTACTTGAGGCCAATAATTCCATTAATACATCTATAACATCGGAGCGAGTAGAAATCAGGCGTCCCGAATATCCTTTGGCCGCCCTTCAGCAATTGGTCCGTAATGCAATACTTCATCGAACCTATGAAGGAACGAATTCCCCGGTTCGGATCTATTGGTTCTCAGATCGCATCGAGATCCATAGCCCTGGAGGGCCCTTCGGGCAGGTCACAAAAGAGAATTTTGGGCAGCCTGGCGTAACTGATTATAGAAATCCTCATCTGGCTGAGGCCATGCGAGTCCTGGGCTATGTTCAACGTTTTGGATATGGCATTCAAATTGCAAAGAAGTTGCTGGAAGAGAATGGAAATCCGCCTCCCATATTTGATGTTGAGCGGAATTTTATTCTGGTAACGGTGAGGAAGCAATAATGGATGCCCCAATTATCGCATTTTTTAATAACAAGGGCGGTGTTGGAAAGACATCTTTGGTCTTCCATCTCTCCTGGATGTATGCGGACTTAGGGCTAGGAGTATTGGCAGCGGACCTTGATCCACAGGCCAATCTGACGGCCGCATTTCTGGAAGACGAGCGACTTGAAGAGTTCTGGCCGGATGGTGAACATAGCAACACAGTTTATGGCAGCATTGAGCCTTTACTTCGTGGGACTGGAGATATCGTAGAGAAACCATATGTAGAGAGAATTGACGAACGGATCTATTTACTTCTCGGTGATCTTGCATTGTCCCGTTTTGAAGATGAGCTTTCTTCGCAGTGGCCTCAATGCCTGGATAAAAAAGAGCGAGCCTTTCGCGTCATATCTGCCTTTTGGCGAGTTATAGAACGAATAAAATGTGAACATAATATAGATATTGTGCTTGTTGATCTCGGACCCAATCTGGGCGCAATTAACCGTGCGATACTTGTAGCCTCCGATTATTTGGCAATCCCTTTAGTGCCGGATCTTTTTTCACTTCAAGGGCTGAAAAACCTTGGACCGTCTATAATGGATTGGCGTGCTGGATGGGCTGACCGTCTAGACAGGAATCCTGCGAAAGATCTTTCTCTCCCGGCAGGTCGAATGGATCCAATCGGCTATGTGATAATGCAACATGCAGAGAAATTGGGCCGTCCCGTTAAGGCCTACGAACGCTGGGCAGAACGGATTCCTGTAGTCTATTCAGAAGAAATCTTGGGCAAAAAGTTGGAAACGGGAGTGGAAAGTAGTAAAAATCAAATGGGGTTGATAAGGCACTATCGAAGCCTGATGCCCATGGCCCAAGAAGCACACAAACCAATATTTCATCTGCGTCCCGCAGATGGGGCCATCGGTTCACTTCAGAATGCTGTCCGTGATGCAAAAGACAATTTCAAGCAGCTTGCTGTTGAGATTGCCAGGCGCTGCAATATTGCAGTACCGAACAATTGATATTAGTACTATATAACAATGCACGAGGTGCATCACCGATTTTGTCATTCTCCATGAGTATGAGCGGATCAAAAAGCTTGGAGACAAGCTGGTTGAGATTAGACGCAGAGTGAAACGGCGGCGGCGCGTCCACGCGCAGCATACTGCGGTGTTTTTGGCTCTTACGTTCGTAGCGTAGCCAGAGATACTAGCGATATCGATATTCTGGTCGAATTTTCCGAGATGCCGGACAAAACAGGAAGAGATAATCTCGATTATCTAATCGGAAAATATTCGCTTACTATCCCCCGCACATCATCCAGCCACGCAGCGCGCTGCTCCGCTGTGCTGGTTACTACCACGCCGTAGGTCTTGCGGTAAAAGTCGGTGACGCCGCACAGGCCAAAAATGCAGTTTTCCCATATCGTCTGCAAAGGATCGCCAAAAGCCTTCTGCTCCCTCTCGGGAAGGGTGTTGGAGGTGTTGAAGACCACAGCCCGTCCGGCCCGCAGCAGCCCGCGAGGCACTCCCTCACCGCTATCGCCTTCCAGGAACTCATAGGCAACGCCAGGCCGAATGACCCTGTCCACCCAGCCTTTGAGTATAGCGGGAGGCATGCCCCACCAGTTTGGATAGATTATTATTAATCCCGTCCGCCAGGGCCAGCTCCTGGCAATGGATCTGAATCATGTCGTCTTGCTTTGCATCTCTTGGGATCTCTGCAAAACGAAGGATGGGATCGAAGCATTCCTGGTAGAGGTCATGAAAAGTGACTTGATGATCGTTTTGCTCAAGCGTTTGCACCGCGATCTTGGCAATGGCATGATTGAAGCTTCCCGGATGGGGGTGGGCGAGGATTACCGAGATTCTCATATATCGTCTTCCTTTTGCTCTAGGAAATAGATAATTTCTTCGATCTGGTATAGGCGTAAGCTACTGCTTTTTAACCAAAGGGTAGCGAACTACTGCATCTAAGAACTCTTTGCTGGAAGATCGACATATTGATTAGTGATAGTAACCACAAGCTGCGCTGATATGCCGCAAGTAGTCTCCTCCCCTGAACTAACTATTTTGTTTAAATTTATAATTTACATACTTTTTTAGTTGTGTTTACTGAATACAACCTTTTAGAATTGTATTTATACCAAAGCAGCATATCCTTGTCTGTGAAGCAAAAGCTCTTCGTTTTGCTGGGTGATGTAGTCTCCTCCCGCCAGATAACTGATAGAGACCGGTTCCAAAGCCGCCTGGCGGAGCTTTGTAGCATGATCAATGCAGAATATGCAAATGACATTTATGCTCCCTTTAAGGGTTTAAAGGGCCTGGACGAGATTGGCGGCGTTCTCAAAGATATATCCAATGCATTTAATATCATTATCCTGATATCAGAGATGCTGTATCCCTGCAAAATGCGGTGCTCCCTGGTCTATGATTTCGTAGATACTGCACTGGATTCAGGCGATGTCGCGAAGATGGACGGCCCCGCTTTCCACAGAGCTTCGAAGGCCATTCTCGAACTCAAGGAAACAGAACTGCTCACAAGGATCGCAGTTGAGGATGAAGTTTTCGATAAAATCCTGGAGGGAGAGATCAACCTGATACTGCTATTTAAAGAAGCGAGGACTCTCAAGCAGCGAAAAATTATTAAAGAGTACGAACTTATAAAAAATCAGACAAAAGTTGCCGAAAGGCTCAAATTAAGCCAGCAGTATGTTTCCATGACCCTCAAATGCACCCGATGGAAGATGCTAAAGGATTTGGAAGAAGAATTGAACAGGTCTTTGCACAGCTATCAGCAACGGATTGAGAGAAAAGAAGAGAGATCGATGCCCGGATGATAGAAGCTTTATTAGCGCAAATGCCGCTTGTAGGTACTGGAGCCCAGATCCTCAAAGGGATCAATCTAATTCAAGTGGTCATCGTTTTATCGGGCTACATCATATTGCTGGCTACTAGTGGAAGGATGGTCAACTACGTATTGCATAGTATTTCCGGGAATGGTGCGGCAGAGCCCAGCCGGGAGGTCAAAGATACCGGTTATGTTATAGGAAAGTGCGAGAACTTGCTGCTGCTCACCTTCATGCTTCTAGATGCTTTCACCGCTATGGCCCTGATATTCACAGCCAAGGCAATAGTGCGGGCCGAGGATATGAAAAAGCAACCGCTCTATTTTCTGGCCGGTACAATGGTTAACGTGACCTATTCCATAATGATCGGTTTTATCCTGAAAATTCTTTTGATCAGGTTCTAGAACTTTTATTTTATCTCCTCAGGATTTTCGCATTCTGGTGATTGTATCCCGGCCCCTGGATCTCGACAACTTGCCTAACTTAGCCGACCAGTGGACCTTGCAGAACGGTCTGCGACGGGTACAGGCACCGGCTTTCCTGAAGATGCTCCGCCCGCCCATGGTGGAGAGCTTGCGAAGCGAGATTCTAAGCGGCTACGAGATCGTGCACTTCGACGGCCAAGCATCTGCTTCGATGCTATCTCTTTCAGCGACCTGCACAAGGTCATGGCCGTGCAGGTCTTCATGCCGAAGAACTACAAGACGAACCTCAGTTCTCCAGAGCTTGCCGAGCAGCTCTACCGGAAATTGGTGGGCTACAAGCACAGAACTCTAAAGCGGGCCTACTGGGCGCTTCTGGCCAGGTTTGTGCCGCTTGTAGTGGCTGTGGTGTATTACAGACTTCGTTCAGATCGATTTTTTGCACATAAAATTCCACATGAGTCGCGGCAATGTAACCCTGGATCAGCCTCTTTCAAGATCCCGCATGCGTGGGCAGGCGGGCTTGCGGTCGCTCTGGCCGGGCACGCAAGCTCCGGATACAGCAGGGCTCTGTCTCACTACTCTCATCCCGGAAAATTTTCGTTGACTATCGCCCGCACATCATCCAGCCAGGCGACGCGCTGCTCCGGTGTGCTGGTCACTACCACGCCGTAGGTCTTGCAGCTAAAGTTGGTGACGCCACACAGGCCAAAGATGCAGTTTTCCCAAATGGTCTGCAGAGGATCGCCAATAAGCAATAGACCTAGTCTCTCTTCTCCTCGTGAATTTCGCAGGTACCGCTACCGATCTCGCAGACCCGGCAGATCTCCCGTTCGCTATCCAGATGACGGGTGGCAGTAGCCAGCACACTGGCTGAGGCCAGGTTTCCTGCCAGAAATACGGCGGCTGCAATCTGGTCATCCGGAATGCCCAGATTGGAGGCGATACGAATATGCAATTTCAGGCAGTGGCTGCATCTCATGGCTGCCGACACGGCAACCGAGATCAGCTCAATGGTCTTGGCATCCAGAGTAGAGCTTCTTTGGATGGCATTGTTGTGCAACACCTTGGTGATGAGAATCTCGGGATTATCCTGCATGAACTGAAAAACATAAGGGACCTCACCGTAAGTGCTCTCCACCGCTTTCAGAATATCCGTGGCTGCTTTTTCCTTCCCCTTGACCAGTATGGCATCCAGATCATCTTCGAAGCTCATGACCACTCCATTCGACCCGGGCCCTAGAAGACAAACCCGGTTTCAGAAGCGGACAGTATTCTCACAAGTATATAATCTTTCATCCGCGACGGCTTGATGGTAGCAATTTCGCCAAGCTTCACTCCCTCGTCGAAGGTCACAGCTTTTACTGCATCCTTGTAAGCATCAAAGGGCAGCTTCACTCGCACACCATTGAGATTGAGGGCTATAGGCAGCGGCGAATAGGAGAACTCTATATCCGGCACCTGCTCACGCACGGCATCCATGACTCGAGGCGGCGAAGTGGTGAGCGGGTCCTTGGCGATGGCAGCCCTGGTCTTATCCAGAGCTCTGCCTACCGCGTCAACGATCCGGTCTAGAGATCCAATCTCAGTAGCTTTGCGGGCCCGGTGAGCCACCCGCCCGATTGAAGAGACATACTCAAAGGCATAGGGCAGATCTTTGGACTCGATCTCCGGCCCACCCGTAACCACCACTGGAACACTGATGTTGCGGTAAAGGCTCTCCTTTTTCGTGATGCACTCCCGGAAGTTGCCGAAAATGAATACGGCGGCATCGTGCTCATTTATAAGAGCAGTTTCATACTCATTGATCTGGGCAATCTCGCGACCGACACCTCTGGCCAGTCCCAGCATATTGGTCTTGGAACCATGGCGGCGTAGATACTCAGCTATATCGCAGGCAGAATGGGGCAAATGATGAATGGCCAATGTCGGCGTTACCACTGCCACCTCAGTTCCGGCCAGCGGCGCTCGCACCAATTCACCCCTCAGCTCCCTGGCAAGTTGCTGCAGCGCAGCCAAATCTTCGCTAGGAACCAATATCAGAAGGATGATCTCGGTCTGCGTCACATTCTTTTGCAAAATGTAGCCACCCAGATCCTCTACAAGCTCCACTACCAAATCGTGCTTGTACAATCCTCCCGTGAACATCACAGGCTCAAGCATTTTCCATCTCCTGGATCTTTGCTTTGATCTCAGATACTATTTCCGGAGTCAAGCTCTCCTCAGCAGCTATAAAAAGAAAGCTGTCTTTGGTCATTATGTTGCGCCTATTGCGAAAGCCTTCCGGAGCCACTCTCACCAGAGCATCAGTCAGATCCTGCAGGAACTCCGCCTCCAGGTCGGCGACCATCAGCTCGGAAGGCGAGGTATCCGAAGCTATGATCACAATGTCCCTTGCCGGTTGTTCTACTCTCTCTCTTCCGTAGCGCTCCCACAGCACCCGGAGCAGGTCAGCCATATGCTCCTCATCATTGATCTTGATCTGATAGCCACCGGCAACTCGGAGCACATCACCCACATTCTTGACGGTCAGCGGCGGAATACCGGAGCGAAGAAGCCCATATACTGCAAAGTACGGCTTTTTTATGTCCACATAAACATAAAGCCTGCCGATAGACCGGATGAGGCCGAGGTCCTGCAAGATGTCCATGATGAGTTCGCGGTATTTCCGGGTCCCGAACTCCTCCTGGCCTGTGACCTCAATCTTGAAGACCTCCATTGGGTCCATATCAGTCCTCCAGCAGCCCCGAAACAAGCAGTGCAGCGCCTACCGCCCCAATGTACTGGGCGTATTTGGGAACCGCCACCTTGACATGGAGAAGCTCTTCCATGGCTTTGGGAAGTCCTTCTATGAGAGAGGTTCCGCCTACCATGATCACCGGCTCCTTAACCTCCACTTCCTGAAGCTGCTGCTCATAGACCTGCTCGGCTACAGAGTGGCAGGCAGCCATAGCCACATCTTCCGGTTTGCAGCCCAGGGCAAGGCTGTTGA
>JAQTXY010000349.1 GCA_028688535.1 Methanothrix sp.
GCCGGAATTTACATTCGCTGGAATGATACCGCAAAGTCGGGCGATGCTCTGGCTCTTGCTTATAACTTCAGTGCAGTGGCTCTGCCCACCTGGACCGGACCGTCCTGGGGATCCAAACTGTACCAGGATATTGTGCTCATGGACTATGTGGATAAACCTGAGGCTTTTATAACCATACTAAAAGAGTTCAAGGTAGATGCTGCCATGCTGGCTATGCTCCAGAACGCAGGCATGCATCCGCTCAAAGTAGCTGGCGTGATGTAATCGGAGATCTGGAAGGGCTGCTCCAATTTTGCAGCCCATTTTTAATAATAATTGAATTAAAGTAGTTTAGCTTGCGATTTATGTTATCCAATGGATTCGAGATGCGCTTAATTGATAAGATTACTGGAAAGGTTTTTAAGATTAAATGCTATTACAGTGTCATATTAAGTTCTCATGCAGAAATTGGATTAAATAAATGGAGATGTTACAAATATGAAAATAGTAATCTGCGGCAAAGGTGGATGCGGGAAGAGCACAGTCTCGGCTCTGATGGCCAGGGAGATGACGGCCAGGGGAGATCGGGTACTCGTGGTAGACACAGACGAATCCAACTTCGGGCTTTACAAGCACCTTGGCCTTGAGCAGCCTAAGGACTTCATGGAGAGTCTTGGCGGCAAGAAGGGACTAGGGGAAAGAATGAGAAAATTCATGAGATCAGAGGGGAAAGAGAAGCTGAGCATTCTGGATGATTTCTCAGTGGAGGATATTCCAGCGGAGCTGATAGTGGGCGATGATGGCATCAAGCTGGTGGCGATAGGCAAGATCCATGAATTTGGCGAAGGCTGCGCCTGTCCCATGGGGGCTCTGGCCCGAGAGTTTATCCAGAAGCTGAAGGCCGATGGCATGCAGGTAATTGTAGATACGGACGCCGGCATCGAGCACTTCGGCAGGGGCGTGGAGGCAGGCTGCGACAAGATAGTAGTGGTAATAGACCCCAGCTATGAGTCGGTGCAGCTATCCCAGAAGATATCAGAAATGGGAGCCAAGATCAATAAGCCGGTCTACTTTATGCTCAACCGCATGAATGAAGATGCTTTGGAGCTGAGGGATCTGGTAGATAAGGAAAGAATCGTAGGCATCCTGCCGTTCGATACGAATGTATTCAAAGCCTGCTTGAAAGGCGACAGCGTGCCGCAGATCAAAGAGATGAGAGATATTGTGGATCGGCTCCTGGCAAAGTAACTATGCATATGGTGATAGATGAATGATATTGAAGCCAAGCCAAAGATCGCAGATCATGCCCCTTCCGGTAGTCCTCATATCCACGATCTCCCGCGGTGGCGTTCGCAATGCAGCACCCTGGTCATGTGTTACGCCGGTGCTTCGGCCCCTCGACGAGATATTAATCGCCTCCTGGCTGAAGAGGGATACTCTGGAAAACATCCGTCAGACAGGAGAGTTTGTGATCAATGTGCCACCAGCCGGCATGGAAGATGCGGTTATGATATGCGCCGAAAATTTTCCACCGGAGGTGGATGAGCTGGAGAAGGCGGGTTTGCAGCCTCGCCCCTCCAAGCTAGTCAAACCTCCCGGCATCGCAGGTTGCCTGGCCTGGGCGGAGTGCAAATTGGAGGAAGAGATTGCCAGGGAGAAGTATGTACTCATCATAGGCAAGGTGGTGCACCTGGAGGCGGATGATCGGTTCTTCTCAGAAGAGGAAGGGATGGACTATGAGCGAGCTAAGCCGCTATGCTCCGTGGGTGGACCGAATGGGATGCAATTTGTCCGTCCCGTCTTCACTGGAAAGGGTGACAAATATGCAGCCGGGCCGGGCACGCCCCAATGCTGAAAGAATGTGAAGCTGTGAGGCTATTATCATGATAGATTCCTGGAAAGATATCGAATGGAACGAGGTCTGGAAGAGCCGGATGAAGGAAAACCGTGCGTCCAGTCCCGGTCGGGACTGCGCTCGCATCTGGGAGAGCCGGGAGGCTGCGCTGCGCTTCTGGAATATGTGCCGTCAGGAGAAAAGCCGCATTGATAAGACCATCTGGGAAACGGACATCACTGCAGCGTCCCGCATTCTGGACATCGGTGCCGGGCCGGGCACTCTGGCAATCCCCTTCGCTCAGAAGGTGGCCCACGTCACCGCAGTAGAACCGGCGGAGGGTATGTGCAGCGTGATGCGAGAGATGATGGCCGATTATGGCGTCTCTAATATCGACATTGTGCAGAAGCGCTGGGAGGAGGTGGATGTGGCCAGGGACCTCCAGGGCCCTTACGATGTGGTGATCGCCTCCTTCTCTCTGGGAATGGCAGACATCAGATCCGCCGTTGAGAAGATGCAACAGGCGTCCTCAAAGTATGTCTACCTCTATCACTTTGCCGGGCCGACCTCCTGGGACATGCAGTGGCAGGAGCTGTGGCAGAAGCTGCACGGGAAGGATTACCAGCCTGGACCCAAGAGCGATGTGCTCTACAATGTGCTCTACCAGATGGGCATCTATCCGCACATCAGGACCTTCCGTCTGGAGCATCATCAAAGATACTCAACTTTGGAGGAAGCAGTGGCAACGCTTGCCCCCCAGGCCCAGGCGGTGAGCGAGAAGCAGAAGAAGGTGTTGGCGGAGTACTTGCAGAGCGTTCTACAAAAGGATGATGGGGCGCTGGTGATGCCAGGATCGTCGATCAGGGTGAAGATGTGGTGGGGCAAATAGCAGAGTAGATAGAGAGCATGTATGAGCCAGCTATTCCTGAGATCTTGATCCAATCCATTTTTAATATCTTGAAAATGCAATTCTCCGTTCACTTATTAATTAACACGTGTTAGTACAAATTTATTAATCCTACTATCATACTAATATCAGAAAAGTTCTTAAAATAAACGATCATACCTAATGGAAATAGGAGAAATTAATATGCATAAAATATTCAAGATTTACCACACCAGGAGGCTCCCCTCATGAGCCGCTTCGCCCTGCTCGGCTTTGCCGCTGCCTGCTTGCTGCTGCTTGTCCTCTGCAGCGCACAGGCGGCAGATGAAAGCGTAGATGTGCTCACCATCGCTGATTCTACGGGCGACTGGGGCTTTCCCTCGCCCTACGGCCACTACTCGCGCGGCCCCGGCTATATCCGCATGAGCCTGATCTTTGACACCCTGGTCTGGAAGGATGAGAACGGATTTGTGCCCGCTCTCGCTGAGAGCTGGGAGTACCTTCCCGATGAGAAGGCCTATGTCTTCCATCT
>JAQTXY010000350.1 GCA_028688535.1 Methanothrix sp.
AGATGCAAGTCGTCTTCGAGAAGCAGGCACTAACCAGCAAGGGCCTCCTTCAATTCCAGGTCAAGATCGAGCAGATGCTTGATGTCAGTGAGAAGTTCAGCGGCAAGGTGGTAATTCTCAATGACATCACCAGACATAAGCTATCCGAGGAAGAGCTGAAAAAAACCAATCTGCAACTGGAAATTGCCACAGAGCATGCCAAGAAGATGGCTGCAACTGCAGAACAGGCCAATGCCGCCAAATCCGAATTTCTGGCCAATATGAGTCACGAGATTCGCACCCCTTTGAACGGTGTCATTGGCATGACCGGAATGCTTCTTGATATGGATTTGAATGCAGAGCAGCATGAATATGCAAAAATTGCTCGAATCAGTGGAGAGATGCTTCTCTCTCTCATCAACGACATACTGGATTTCTCCAAAATTGAAGCTCGCAGACTGGAACTGGAAAGGCTGGACTTCGATCTGGGCAGCGTGCTGAAAGATGTAGTAGATCTCCTGGCTCTTGGTGCCCATGAGAAGGAGCTGGAGCTGGTCTGTTTGGTGGAGTCCGCCGTGCCGTCTCGGCTGAGAGGCGATCCGGGAAGGCTGCGCCAGATTCTAGTCAACCTGGGAAGCAATGCCGTCAAGTTTACTGAGAAGGGTGAGATAACGATCCGCGTCAGCCTGGAGCGTGAAGAGCGGAGAAATGCCACAATTCGCTTTTCTGTCAGCGATACCGGCATCGGCATCCCGGAATGCCGACAGAATATTCTATTCTCACCTTTTACTCAGGTGGATAGCTCGACCACGCGCCAATACGGCGGAACCGGCCTGGGATTGGCCATCTCCAAAAATCTGGCCGAATTGATGGGAGGCAAGATCGGCTTGGAAAGCAAAGAAGGCAACGGGTCTACGTTCTGGTTTACAGCGGTGCTTAAGAAGCTGCCCGATGAGTGTCGATCTGCCGATGAAATGTCCGATAAATTTGATGAGAAGGGCGCTATGGGATCATCGAGCGGAAACCAGCTTTATTTGAAAAATGCAAACAAGATACGCATCTTGGTGGCAGAGGACAATCCTGTAAATCAGAAAGTAGCACAAGCCATGCTGAAAAAGATAGGCCTTCGAGCGGATGTGGTGGCCAATGGCAAGGAAGCCATCCACGCACTGCAGATCATTCCCTACGACCTGGTGCTGATGGACTGCCAAATGCCTGAGATGGACGGTTTCGAGGCCGCACGAGTCATTCGTCAGAAAGGATCAAAGATCCTCAATCCAAGCATTCCTATAATTGCCATGACTGCGGCCACCATGCGAGGCGACCGGGAAAAGTGTATTCAGGCAGGGATGAGCGATTTCATTGCCAAACCTTTTCAGAAAAATGAGCTGGCAAAAATGCTTGGCAGATGGTTATAATAGAGAATTAGGCCTTGGATAGCGATGATTGATAAGCTTTCAAAAGTTAGGAATAACTCTGGCATTGAATCCTCGCAGTTCGCTCAAGGACCAATTGCCAGCATTCTCTATTCTTAATAAAATTTATAACCAACTGTACTGGAATTAATGGCAGCACTTGTGTCCGTGCTTGTGATCCCCATCATGGATATGCTCATGGACGTGCTCTTTACCATCGTGAACGTGTGCGTGTTCGTGCTTATTATCATTATGGCAACACATTTTGATTCACCTCCATTTCATTGTTGATAGAACCTAATATCATTGATCTAGTATTTAATGCTTTTTGAGGCTTTTTTCAATGATGGATATGACTTTTGTAAAGGAAAGTAGCCACAATTTGTAGCACCATTTTTGCGATTTTGCATAAATCTTCTGTAGCAATTATGTTATCAGGATAAGTCTTGCGTTAGGAAATGAAATTATTAGGACGTATAGCTAATATGTTTAATGCTTTATAAGGATTTTAAAGAGAATGATGCTGTCGGACAAAATAATATATTGATCCACTATCGAAGCTACAGCATAGTGTTTTGGTGGTGAGATTATCTCGCGCATGCCATCCGCAGAGTACTTAATTTTCTTCAAAGTAGATGCCCATGTTGCATAAACCGTTTTGCTCTAGGGGAGACAAATCAGAATAGGGATAAGAATGCATCAGAATTGCAATATCCTGTATATAAGTAGCAATTCTAGACCTTAGTTAAGCTAAAAATATAATGGCAATCGCTAATCCTCCAAGCTACAAAGCTGGCAGCTATGATGCCATTTTGGCTCTGCCACAAACTGGACCGGATTGCCGGAATTGCGGATGCTTGCTTTCATCTCCTGGATGAACTTTGGTGTCTCTGCGGGCTGCATGCTGGCGGGCTTGATTCTACCCACCTCGCGGCCATGAACGCAAAAGCGCCCATCTGTTTTATCAATAGCCACGACAGCGTATTCCGGTATATCCTCACTTTCGCCATCACTCAGGTAGAGCAGTTTCTCGTGATAAAAGCTGCAGCAAAGAGGCCACTTGTGGTTGAACATCGCATCCATCAGTTCATCTTTGCTGTCAATCCTCGTAAATGAAAATGATCTGTCGACATGATTCATCAGAATTCACCTTCCTAATTCCTTTGATATTTCATTCAATCCTTCATTTTATGCGCTTCTTCCTCCCCATGCTCATGTTTAATCTCGTGTTCGTGTTCATGTTCATGCATTTTTTCCGGCTTGTGTTCGTGTTCATGCTTCTCTGTCATTTATACCACCTTATCTTGATAGTCAATCTCATTGGGAATTCAATTGCCCTTCTGACTACATAGTAATTTATTACTGTTATGATCTAAATACTTTTCTAGAAAAAGTGACCTAAAGTAATACTAATTTAGAAATTGTTATTCCGATTGGCCCATCTGGCATTGCAGCACCAATCGGACTCACGAACACTTGCGCTTCAATTCATATGTTGGTGAGCGTGCTCTTTTCCATGGGCATGGAGGTGCTCATGAACTGTCTTTCCGTGAATATGCATATGCTCGTGAATGAGGTTGACACTGAGGAGGAGCGCCATGTCATCCAATACTTTGACCGTATCTCCATCAACTTTAACACCGTGATCTTCACTCATGACTACAGCCCTCTTGCTGATCTGCTCAATGGTTTCCAGGTCGTGTGTGGCAGTGATAACTGTCTTCCCGGATCTTCCCAGCTCCTGCAAGAGTTCAACCAGCCACAGTTGTGTCCTGGGATCCAAACCTGCCGTGGGTTCATCTAATAGAAGGACATCCGGAT
>JAQTXY010000351.1 GCA_028688535.1 Methanothrix sp.
CTGGGGAGGTCGCGGTATCCTGATACCTCTTCTTCTTCGGTAGGCTCGCCCTCTATGCAGATGGGGCAGTTGCGCACAATGATTCGAATCTCGTCGTCTGAGGGGGAATACTGCAGGCCAGCTACACGTTTGTAAAGGCCGATCTCCTCTACATAGCGCTCCACTTCTTCAGGCCTCGGTTTCCAGGGAGCTATGCCCATGGCCCTTCTCACATAATCGGCCACAAGAACGGAGAGAGCCTGAGCGGTTCCGCCAGCGGATCGAATGGGACCGGCATAGTAGACCTTCAGGTATTCCGTTCCGTCATCATTCTTCCCCATATCTACGCGAGCTATCCCTTCAATGGGCGCTGCCACCACGCCCTCGGTCAGCAGGGCTACAGAGGTTCGGATGGCGTTTTCCACCGACTGAATCTTGCTGGCTCCCTTTCCCAGACGGCCTTCTGCGAAATCTACACCGATGGCTAAAGCCGCTTCTTCCCGGCTCAAGCCCTTCTCTTCCAGCTCCCGAACGCGCACCGCAATGCCGGGAATGCCTATCAGCTTCTCTACTCTTTCCGCCAGATCAACTGCCAGCGGTATCTCCACATCGGTAGTGGGGTCCAGTCCCCTACTGCGCGCTGCCTGGGCTATCTGCATGGCGTTTTTTAGGCCCTGCTGTAGATGCTCGAAGTATTCGCAATTTTTCATTACTCTTTTCCCCATAGATTCAGGCCCGTGATGGAATCAGGGACTCTTTTCAGGGGCAGGCCGGAAAGCTCCTGCAAATATAGTTCAGCGGCAAAGACGGTTCCGCGGACAAGATGGCCGCCCCAGGTACGGCCCTTGCCATCGGCAAGCACAGCATGGGCATGGACAAAAGGCCGGCCTTCCAGAAGCGAAATGTTGCCTGAGCAGGCTGCAAGCTCGACCGGCTCATCAACCGGAGAGACAAGGTACTTGCGAGTGGCCTGATCATAGTAACCAAGATCCGCTTGGCTGAGAGCACCGATGGCAGAGATGAAGGCTGCCTTTATTCCCATGTCTTTGGCGAGATCGGTTATCTGGCCAATGATCTCAGTTCCATTGTCAAGACTGGCCAGAATGCTCCGGCTTTGACTGCAATTTCGGATAAGCAATTTCTCAGCTCCCTTGCTATCATTTGTTGAGCAAGCTCAAAAAGGTTCTGCCGCAAAAAAAGGGAGGTGGTCAGTATTTCGCGTCTTCGCGCCTTCTGTCGGATTTCATCGAGATATAAGAAAATCTTCCGGGAAAAAGGATGGCCAAGCACCGATGGCATAAAACGAAGCATGTTGGAAAAGTGAGACGGTTTTTCTCTTCTTTTAAGGACCATATTAAAACGGGATCTTATTGCTGATAAGTGGTTGCATGATGCTCCTTTTCGCAAACTGTATACAATATTTTATCTTTTAACCCCCCAGCTTCGTGTGGGGTTATACCATGATTTAGGTCGGTTGCATTCAAGAAATTCATATTTACTTAATATTATTTTTTATTAACTCATAAAGTTTCGATATCCTTAAAAACTGTAGTAATTTTTTTGTGCCATTTTTCCAATGGAACCTTCTCAGCAGAGAGCTTTCTCTCCCTAACGCGGGACTTTCCATTCTCGTCCAGGAGTTTAAGAACTTTGCGCCTTCCTTCACACAATGCCTTACTTTTAGTCTCACAAAAATCCTCTCTCAAAGCGTCATCTATTTTTGATGTGAGATGCAATAATCCGCGATGAATCTGGAGTCTCTGGCATCCCAGCTGCGAGGATTTGTAGGCATCACTCGCAAAAAGCAGATAGGCAGCCTCATGCAGTTCTTTCCTATACAGTCTGAGCGCATCATAGCCTCTTTTGGTGAGGATGCAGCTGTGATTGACGATGGGGAGGAGGTCATGCTCCTGGCGGCGGACGGCATCTGGTCCAAGCTCATGGAAGTCGATCCGGAGTGGTCCGGCTACTGTTCCGTCCTGGTTAATGTGCACGATATCGCGGCAATGGGCGGCTGGCCGGTGGCCATGGTAGATGTGCTCTCCGTGGACAACCAGGAGATCGCAGAGAAGGTCCTGCGAGGTATGAAGAGCGCAATAGAAAAATTTCATGTGCCAATCGTGGGCGGGCACCTGCATCCGGACACGCCCTACAGCGCTCTGGACGTCTCCATTCTGGGCAAAGCAAAGAAGAGCGGCGTCATCCTGAGCAGCACGGCCAGAGCCGGTGAGGTGGTAGTGGCTGCAGCCGACATGGATGGCCATCCGCATGCCAAATTCTCCATAAACTTCGACTCCACCAGCTTCAAGGACAGCAAGACCCTGCTCACACAATTGGGATGTATGCAGGAGCTGGGCGAGAGGGGCCTTGTTAAGGCGGGCAAGGATATCAGCAATCCGGGACTGCTGGGGACCCTGGGTATGCTGCTTGAGGCCAGCCGGGTGGGCGCAGTGGTAGATGTGGAGAAGATAGCCGTTCCCGCCGGCCTGGATCTGGCAAGCTGGCTGAAGATGTATCCAGGAATGGGATTTGTGGTAACCACAAAACCCGAAAACGCGCAGGCGGTTCTGGATGTATTTGAAAGGCGCGGCCTGACGGCAAGGGTGATTGGACGGGTTACTGAGGAGAGAAAGCTCGTCATTGGCCTTGGCGGTAAGCAGGTCGTGCTCTTTGATCTGGAAAAGGAGTGCGTAACCGGAATTCATTGAAGATGGTAGTAATGGATTCCAACTTTGTAAGCTCTTTGAAGGAAACGGCAAAAGCCAGGCGGGCTCGCATCGGCATAGGCGTCTGGAAGGCAGATGCAGAGCTTATCGCCTCTTTGCAATCGGCCACAAAATATGCCGATCTGCTTGTTGTGGGCGATCCAGCTTGCGCTTCTACTCTGAACTATGTCGCCTGTACAGAGCCCTGGAAAGAGCTGGTGCGTCTTTTGGCTGAGGGCGAAATTGATGGCGCAGTGAGGGGGAACCTGCCTGCAGGAAGGACCATGCGTGCCCTGGCTGAGCAGTTTGGGGTCCGCGTGCGGCGCCTGGCTCTGTTGGAGGTCTCCGGCTGGGCCTTCCTTCTGGGGCCGGTGGGCATAGATGAGGGCGAGACTGCAAATGATCGTCTGGAGCTGTTGCTGGGTGGGGCAGGATTTCTGCAGGGAATGGGCGTAGAGGCGAAAGCGGCCGTGCTCTCCGGAGGCAGAATGGAGGACAGGGGTCGCTCTGAGCGCGTGGACCG
>JAQTXY010000352.1 GCA_028688535.1 Methanothrix sp.
CCATCAGCCTGAGGCTGAATTTAACCGACCCCCAGGATGAACTGGTCAATCTGGTCTACGCATCCGGCGGGCATAACGACGAGTGGGTGACTGCTGGCAATATGAGCGTCATGCAGTTTGGCTGGCTGGGATGCTGCCAGCCGGATATGTTCATGGAAAAGCAGGCGCGGGTGGACGACGCAGACAGCAGAACCATCTGGTATCGCATCCTTCTGCAGAACAGGGCTAACGTGAGCCTGGCGGCCCAGGTCACAGACCGCATGCCTGCGGGCCTGAAGCTTCTCAATGCTTCCGCCGAGCCCCAGGTACTGGGACAGAATCTGGTCTGGGTGACAGGAGCCATACCTGCAGGCCAGAGCCGGTTTATCGAATACCGGGCTTCGGCAACGCAAAACGGTAGGTTCGTGAACACCGCCCTGGCAGAGGTTCATGCCCTGGACGGATCAGGCGGAGGGATGGCGCAAGCCAGTGCCACGGTGACTATTGGCGAAGCGACATCTTACACCGAGGATGGCTGGAAGCCTCCGGAGTGGGGACTGGACAGAATGGAGATGATCTGCGACGATGAGATCGCCGGGGATGGCGGGAGCTGCGGCTCCTGCCCGAGCTGCAGCTGCCCTATGGAAGAATAATTGAGAAAAAAGGCCTCACATGATGTGGGGCTTGATCCTTTTTTTGTAGAGTTGGCCATTTCTGTGTGGACGCACAGCAGTCAAATTAATTGGCTCTGGGGGGATAGCTGACTGCCTACAGTAGCATCCATCATCTCCAGAAATTCCTGCTTCGCATTTGGCGGAATGGTTGCCCCGGCAGCAACGTTATGCCCCCCGCCCACGCCGCCTACCGCTTGCGCACAGCGCGAGAGGGCATCGGCCAGGTCCAGGCCGGAGCGTACCAGATCCTGAGTGCCTCGTGCCGAGACTTTGAGATCCCCTTCCGCCGTTCGGGCAAAAGCCAGGATGGGCCGGGTGCGATCACCCATCTGAAAGCTCATGCCGGCTACAATGCCCACAATGGTATCCATAATAGCATCTCCGGCATCAAAGTACTGGATGCTCTTAAGAGCAGTAATGCCGCTCTCACGAACCAGCTTAAGGCCGTTTACCAGGTTCTGGCGATGCTGGCCCAAGAGCCGCTGAGCCTCGCCAAAGGCCTTGTCTCTGTCGCCCATGCACACTTGCAATCCCACGTCAGCATAACCGTAACGAGCAGTGGCATTGAGAAGAGTGGAGTACTCACTGGCGTCTCGCAGTTCAGTTCCTTCCTGCTCGCCTAAGAGAATGTACACCTCTCCGATGAGGCGCTCTAGCTTAACATTGGAAATGCCGCTTCGCAGTCCTTTGCGAAGTATGGCCGTTACAACGCTGGCCCTCTCTTCCTGAGATAGATCGATCCAGCGCCGCCACCTCTCTCCACCCAGACGTATGCCAATCTCCTTAAGAAAGGCGATGCAGGCGTCTTCGTTTCCCGAGAGTCCTGGCAGATACGGATCCTGAGAGTACTCCAGCATCTTATAGACGGGACGGGTCTGTCTGCCAAAGAGCTTGATGTCGCGGGAGAAGGAAACAGCCCCGGCATTGGAGCCGATCTGCAGGATATGACGGTTGATGCCTATCAGTTGACCGCGTGCCATGTCCTGTAGATCTCCTACTGCCCCCACCATCGCTAAAGCTGCCAGATCATCATTGCCACCCGGGGTAGATGCCAGAACCCTGGCTAAAAGAAAAGAGGTTCCGCTGCCGGAAAGTTGTGTTGCCCCATCCGCACCTACCAGATGGGGATTGATGTGGGCAACGGGACGGGCCTCGCTGACGGCAGGCTTATGGTGATCGGTAACAACAGCCGGAAGGCGATGGTCGCATATCTGCTGGATCATTCCGCTGCCAAGATCTGTGAATATGACCAGGTCGGCGCCATAATCAGCAACCTCGCTTAATGCTGTCTCATCAAGCTGGCGGAAAAACTTGGGCTGAAAGTCCAAGCCGCGCCTCTCCAGGGCAGTGCAGACAATAGCCGCTGCTGTGAGCCCGTCAGCATCTACGTGAGAGACAACGAGAAGATTCTTCTTGTTCTTGATGACCTCTGCAGGGCTCTTGCACAGCTCACAAAGCGCGCGAAACTTCCCGGCGATTTCCTGGCTTTCTGGCATGTCTATCGTAATTCTATGGGAGTGTCCAATAAATCTTTGCCGTGCAGAGCGAAACTAATCATTTTCTTCGCTATTATTTTGCTCTGTAAGGTTAATCTTTGTGGCCCAATTCGTTCCTAAAAGGCGAAAGCTTCCTGGGATTATCCTCATCTGGGGATAGTCGCGAATAGTAATCTCATGGGCGACGGGTGCTTTTGTAAAAAGGAACTGGTCTTCGATGGAGACGTTCTCTGAGTTATTGCTGGAAAAAACATATTTGTTAACAACCTCTCCGCTTCCCCTTATCCTTCCTGTGGCCTGCGTGCTCTCATCTGACCCCATTTTATAATCGGTCATTACTGTTCCGGTGCCTACAACGTTATGGCTGTAATCAATATCCATATTTGTAGAGGCAGCATATGCTCCTGCTATCATCATTAGAGCTAGAAGCAGCAAAGCTAGCGGTAGCAGTATACATTTGTGCGGGAGCGAATGAGCAATACTCTTTTTCATGGTGGTTGGTTAATGGCACTTGATTCATGTATGCCTTATCTTTATCCTTATTTAACTCTGCGCAAGCATCATATGGCAGAGAAAAATAACAAATAACTTCATGACAGCTCATGAGACGGCGAAGCCATTTAGCCAGCTAGACATCGCACCAACAGCCGCTCGTATCTTGGGCCTGCAGCTCCCCAAGTCAGACGGCCATCCAATTGATCTTGCGCTGGCCTGGGGATGTAAAAATGTCGCCATCATTATCATCGACAGCTTGGGATATGATCTAATGAGATGGCTCTTGCCCACCCTGGAGAACATGAGAGATTTGAGTACGGTTGGGCAGCTCTTGCGCATATCTGCAGTTTCTAATCACACTACCCCGGCCATCGCCAGCATCCTCTGCGGACTGTTGCCGGAGCACCACGGGATTTTTGATAAGGCAGGCGCAAAGGAGTCTCGCATCCTCAGCCTGCCGGAGATCGCAGCGTTGTCCGGTCAAAGTTGCGCGGTCATAATGGAGCAAAACAGAGCTGACGTCTACGAGGGCTTGATCGATATGGTGTACGGCA
>JAQTXY010000353.1 GCA_028688535.1 Methanothrix sp.
ATCTAGCCGTCATCGATTTTGCAGCAAGAAATTTTAAAAATCAGTTGGGGTCACTCCCTGTACCCCAGCTTATCCGCCATCTGGAAGGCCCAGTCGCCCTCGATTCTCTTGCCCAGGGCCTGCAAGGCTTCGCCCTTACCATGCCAGGAATCTCCATTGAGTGGGAAAATCTCAATGGCCTGCCTGTAGGCCTCCAGAGCCTCCTCATTTCTGCCCAGCTTGAGCAGCGCGTCTCCCTTTCCTGCCCAGGCAGCATCTGATGCCGAGGACATGGCATACGGGCCTGGAGATACCTCTATGGATCTGTCAAAAGCCTCTATGGCCTCATCATACTGTTCCATCTTGAAAAGAGCCCTGCCCTTGCTCACCCAGGCCATAGAATCTTCGGGATTCTCCTGTATCTCCAGCTCTTTGATCTCCAGGAGGGACCTGTAGGCCTCCAGTGCCTCGTTCTTCCTGCCTGTTGCATTCAGGGCATCACCCTTGCCGATCAGGGCATTGGTTATCCAGTTGCTTTCATTGGCGCCCAGCTCTATGACCTTTTGATAAGTCTCTATAGACTCGTTGTACCTGTGCAGTTCACTGAGAGCTTGTGCCTTGTACATCAAGGATGTCTTGTCCTCGGGATCGAGCTTTAAGGCCTCATCGAATGCCTGCAGGGCCCCCTCTGGCCTCCCAGCCTCCTTCAGAATGGTGCCTTTGATCTCTAGCGCAAGCTTCCTGTCCTGGATATTGTCCGGGCTCGTCAGGTTGAGTGCCCTGTCTGAGGCCTTTAGGGCTTCGTCGTACCTCCCTGCTTCTGCAATGAGGTTACTGACGGTGATAGCAGCCATGCCGGCCTTTGAGCTGTTCGTCTCGATGGATTTTTCGTAGGCGTCTATGGCCTCGTCCTCTCTATTCAGGCTGAGAAGAACCTCAGCCATCTTGAACCAGGTCTCTCCATCCTCCGGACTATCGGCCAGGGTCTGATTGTAAACCTGGATGGCCCTCTCCCTCGCCTTCTTGGCCTCAGTCTGCCGGTCTAATGAATCGAGGATCACGCCCCTGCTCCACCAGGCGTCTGCATCATCTGGATTCTTTTGCAGATCCTCGTCTGTGAGGTTCAGGGCTTCCTCGTAGGCCCCTACTGCCAGGTTTCTGTCGCCCATGAACTCGTGCACCTGTGCTTTATCCAACCAGAAGGTAGCGTTCCTGGAATCCAGATCAATGGCCTTATCAAAGGCCTGCAAAGCGCCCTCGAATGAGCTGTTGTTGAACAGCTCGTCCTCGCCCTTCCTGCTCCAATCCTCTGCGGTCATCTCCTGCGCCAGTGACGAGGCGCAGAGCATAGCTATCGCTAACAAGGCGATGGCAAATCCTGCTTTCATTGCAGACCTCCTTTAACATCGAAAAAATGAGTGGGGGTCATTCTTGATACCCCAGCTCTTTAGCCTTGGCATAGGCAGCATCCGCCTCACTCGGATTACCCAGCGCCTTCAGGGTGATGCCTTTGTTATACCAGATCTCTCCGTCTGTAGGATACATTGTGAGGAAGTGATCATAGTCCTTGAGGGCCTCCTCGTAAGCTTTTACTGCTTCGCCATGCTTTCCCATCTCATCAAGGACTCTGCCCTTTCCAACCAATGCCTTATGTGAAGCAAACTCGGGCGCCTCTTGGATTGCTTTATCGTAGGCCTGGAGGGCTTCTTCGTATCTTCCTGCATCCAGAAGGGCATTGCCTTTATCGGTCAATGCCTGGTTTGCTTGTGATGGATCCAACTCAATTGCTTTATCGAAGGCCCGGAGAGACTCGTTCTGTCTTCCGAGCTTTGTCAATGCATTGCCTTTGCCTATCCAGGCATTAGTTACATAAAATCTGACAGATTCATCTGTAGAGTTCAGCTCAATAGTTCTATTGTAGAGTTCCTCTGCCTCTTCATACCTTCCCATGGCCACCAGTGCATCGGCTTTGGCAAGCCAGGGTGAAGCTTTTGCTGAGGGCCTGGAGCTGGCGATAGGAAGATTTTCGGCCTTGTCGTAGGCCTGGATGGACTCGTTGTACTTGCCCAGCCTCATGAGCGCACGGCCCATCATCATCCAGCCATCGTAGTATCCTGGATTGATCTGAACGGACTTGTTAAAGGCAGCAAAGGATTCCTCGATTTCTCCTGCTAGCTGAAGCCCATAGGCCTTGGATAACCATAGGCCTGATAACATCTCAGTTTGATTGCCCTGATCGCTCCCGACGTTCTCTATGGCCTTATCATAGGCCTCCATGGACTCGTTGTATCTCTTTGTCTGAGAGAGCACTGAGCCTTTGAGCTCCCAGGCTCTGGGATCTTTGGGGTCCATCTGTAGGGCTTTGTCGATAGCCTCCAGAGATTCATTGCGTATGCTTTGATTGTTGGTAATGATGGCCAGCATGTTCAGGCTGGGCACTTTGGCAATATAGAGTGTAGCATTATTTGGTTCAAGTTCTATGGCTCTATCGTATGCCTTAACGGCTTCTTCGTAAGATCCGTTTGCGAATAGCTCCTGACCTTCATTCAACCAATACTCTGCGCTTTTCTCCTGCGCCAGGGCACAGGTGGAAAGCATTACTAGTGATAGTAGTATTAAGGCTGTTTTTGCTTTCATTGAAAATCACCTACGGAAAAAATGAAACATGGGTTCACTCCTCATACCCCCAGCTTATCCGCCACCAAAAACGATAAGCTGGCGTTGCCAACCTGGCTCATTGCTTTTTGAGCCTCTCCTCTTCCCTGCCAGGCGTTGCTGTAGTGGGGACCCAACTCTATTGCCTTGTTGTAAGCCTCAAGAGCCTCCTCGTTTTTGCCCTGTGCCCGCAAGGCATCTCCCTTGCTTATCCAGGCGCTGGTCTTGGTGGTGGTGGGCTCGATATCGGGAGTGTCCTTGAGAACCTGATCATAAACCTCTATGGCCTCGTCGTATCTTCCCAGCTCGAAGAGGGCCTTGCCTTTCAGCTGCAGGAGGCTGATATCTCCGGCGTTCTTCAAGACGGCCCGATCATAAAACTCCAGAGACTTCTGGAAGGCTGCTCTGGCATCCTCATGTCTGCCCGTCTTGTTTAGTGCAAGTCCTTTGGAGGCCCAGTTGAGCGCCAGATCTTCGGTGTTGTTCTCTGGGATCAGCTCGATTGCTTTATCATAAGCCTCCAAGGACTCATTATAT
>JAQTXY010000354.1 GCA_028688535.1 Methanothrix sp.
TCATCTGTTAGCTGAAGGTCTTGCAGCAGCTTATCTGCCACGACAGGTGTTCCAAGTGAATCAGCCAATGCAATCCTTCGCAGAATCTCAATTTTAGCAGAGTCTTCATTTTGTTTTTTGAATTGTTTAATCTGATCCCGTAATCGCTCCTCAAGCATTTGGCCATGTGTTAGCAAGTAGATATATTCCATTAATAAGTGAGTTTCACCTGTTTTCTCGTAGGCCCATTTGGGTGATTCGACAGATGCATGAAGTCCTCCTTGAGATTGTAACATCTCGAAGATCTGTAGCGCCTCATCTAGTTCTAGAACCGGCTCAATTACATTTTCGCTTGTCAAGCTTTCCTGAGCAAAGCGATACCAGTCTTCGTTACGTATCGTCACGAGAACAGGAAATCCTAACGCAGCGCATTCTTGTACAACTAAAGGCCACAAACGAGTGCTGCATCCGGCATTATCGATTAGAAGAAAAACAGGCACACCTAGATTCGCTCTGAATCGAAGGTAATTGCGAACAAGCTCAACATGTTCCTGTGATTCAGCAACTCGAAGAATAAAGGTGTTTCTTGCGGGCCATTTTTCGTACGCATACCGATATAGAAGTGATGATTTGCCTTGCCCACTTGAAGATCGAAGGATACAAATCCTTGAGGAATTGATTGCCTTATCAATTCGTTCAAGCCAAATTGGTCGTCTGACATCAAGCTCAGCTGCAATATGCCCCGGTCTTGTCCCCTTTCCTTCAAAGAAATCCTCGATATTCGCATCTGGGCTCCACGAGATCCTGTCAATAAGGCCACGCCCGTATCCCTGCCACTCCACCTCTCGTGACAAAGCTTCCCCAACGGTCGATCGAACACCCTCAAGATCTGTGCGATTTATTGTCTTCCGATCCTTGGCCCAATCCAGAAATTTGGCGACAAGCGCCGAGATGTAAGTATCGACTGCTTCGCTTCCTATGTTAAAAGAATCAGCTACGACAGGTCTAAGTTTTCTCCAAATTTGATCTTCGGATATCGAGACGATGCATAATCTGATAGCAATGGCGTCAGCTTCAGAGGTGGATGCCCCTATTTGATGGCACAATTTACGAAACATTTCCTCAATAATTTTCTTATCTCTAGGCGGCAGAGACTCTATTTGGGCCAATTTTTCTATATCATTTTTTAGCTGAAAATTCACCGCAAGAACGAAATGACAATTTGGATTTACTCGATAAACTTCTAGAAAATTCGCAATTGGACCTTTAGATTTCTTATAACTTTTAAGCTGGCTCCACTTCCATGGTTCTTGTGCGGTCTTAACTTGGATGTATTCATCCTCTAAACACACTCCAAGAAGATCCAAATCTTCAATTCCCTCAAGTCTAATCGATCCATCTTTATTATCATCAGCGTAGAGGTCAAAAGCGCGAAGAACAGAATACAGTATTTGATACTTGATACCCCTTATATTTGCTGCTCCGTGGTAACGTGCTCTAAAAATAGTGTCAATATCTGAACTTCTGACCTCCCCGTCAGCCTGTAAATCTCTTTTTTCCGTTTCAGTAGACATAAGTCATCCTGTTGAAATACTTCTCAGTTCCATTACATCACACTAAGTGGCACATAACCTTTTCGGACTTTTGTTCAATCTTCAATCTTAAAAAATCAAACAAGGTCTTACCACACTTTTTAAACTATCATCTTTCTGACTAACATGAAATGCCTCAAGAGCCTCATTGAAGACTATGAGACGGTTCCCCTCAAAGAGGATCTCATCAAGCGTAGGCTGGCAGTGCAGGCGCATGCTTGAGCAGCCATCTCTTGAACATCAGATTCACGAGCATCGGTTGACATCGAAGGCGACCGGCGATCCCGCGTTCCCATATCGCCGGGCGGTAATCTCAAGCCGGATTGGAATTGACCACAGAATCAGAACAGCCGGAGGCATGTCGGGCGATCATATTTGACCGGAAAGAAGATAATAAATCCTATGTCTTGATCACCCCTCTTCTAACCAGCATTGAAATTAGCATTTCCTCCGACATTGGACAGTCAATAAGATCCTCGAATTCGTGAGATGATTCAAGACGCAGCTCCTTCTTCATCGCATTCAAAATTGATCCTCGTATTCGTCTCGCCCATGACTTATCCAGGTGAGCACGCTGGTTTTTTTTCCTTCCACAAATAAAGTATATTTTGTATGCTTCGATCGACCTTTTTTGGGGATAAATCCATTCTTGGTTAAGGATGATACGATCCGGCGTGTTTTACGCTTGGGCATCAGCAGATTCTCCGCCCAATGCCGAGATCAGCTCTCTTCGAAGATCCAATGCGTCCTGGCTCAATTCATCAAGTCCGGCTTCAACATAGTATTCCCATAGAACCTCAATTTCCTCGTTGATCTCAGCGATTGCACCTTTCAAACTAGGGTCTTCAGCTCTTAAATGGAATCTATCATTTGATATAATATAATTATCATATTCATATGATACATCGAGATAAATAGGCTCTTTTAGCTTTATTGATTTTCCCCCAATCTTCACATCCGATAATGGTAACCAATCTATGCATTTCATTATTTGCCAAAGCTCTCTCCAGCCAGCACTCTCAGCCTCTCCAGAATATCCCTGGCCCGTTGCACGCTGTCGCATTGGGAGAGATCTTTGGGATTGCAGGAGGCCAGGAGATCCATAGCTCTGTCCGCCATCCGAGAGAGTCCTGCGTCTTCCAGCTTTTCCAGCAGCAAGGCAGCGCGTCGGTCGAACTCCCGGCATTCTGAGGACTGGCTGATCCCCTGGTGCATGGTGTAGAGCGCCTCGATATCCTGCAAGATTTCTGTGCGTTCCAACTCGTCTCGGATCATTGTCAACAAATGATGACGAAATAGCTTAATATTAATACCCACATGAGCAGGAATGATTTCATGATCAACGTAATAATAGATCAAGAGAGCTGCATAAAATGCGGCCAGTGCTGGGAATCCTGTCCTGATTTTTTTGTTGAGAATGCAGAAGACGGATACAGTCAAGTGATTTCGAAATATCGGATCGCAGGCAAGCAAAACGAAGGTGTGGCTTTCGAGGATTTGGAGGAGTGCGTGAAGAAAGCAGCAGAGGACTGCCCTGCCCATGTGATCCATGTTGGTCCTCCTGCACAAGGCTTTGATCCCGTTTAGACCTTAAGAGGG
>JAQTXY010000355.1 GCA_028688535.1 Methanothrix sp.
TAGACTGCTTTCTGATCCTCCGACATTATTCTCTCCTTCTATCATTTTCTGGAGGGGGTTTTCGGGTAATTATAGCTTTTCCCTATTGCTTTTTCTCGATCATCATTTCCCAAAGTAGGCAGCAACCTTCTTCAATTGCTCTCGGATAGATATGCCCTGAGGACACTTCTCTTCGCATTCTCCACATTCCAGACATTGGGATGCAAATCCAGGGCTTCCAAACATGCCTCCAAGGAAGCTATAATTGTACTTGGCAACGTCCGGTGCATCGAACATGCAGCCTTGATTGTACATCTCAAAACACTCAGGTATGCTAACGTTTGCCGAGCAGGGCATACAGTATCGGCAACCAGTGCATGGAATTTGGATTCTCCGTCTATATTCTGCCTCTGCTTCCTTAAATAGAATGAGATCTCCATATGATAGCGAATTTGGAAAACCATCTTCTGCATAGACCAGATTCTGTTTGATCTGTTCAAAATTTGACATACCTGATAGCACGACGGTCACTTCGGGATGATTCCATACCCATCTTAATGCCCACTCCGTGGGGCTTTTGCGGATAGGTGCTTTTTTCCAGATGTTGTTTATGGAGGGAACATCTTTAGTGAGCATACCCCCACGCAAGGGCTCCATGATAACAATTCCAAGGCCACGATCAGTTGCATATTGGAGGCCTTCAGTTCCTGCCTGGTATTGCTCATCCATGAAGTTGTATTGGATCTGGCAGAATGTCCAATCATGTGCATCTACAATCTCTTTTAGCAATGCCAGATCATCGTGAAATGAGAATCCTGCATACTTTATTCTGCCGTCATCTATTGCATCATCCAGGAACTTGGTAACATTCAAAGCTCTCAGGTTTTCCCAGAAAGGCTTCATGAGTCCATGCACCAAGTAGAAGTCAATATGATCGGTCTGTAGCCGCTTTAGCTGCTCATCCAGATAATGATCCATATCCTCACGAGATTTGATGAGCCAGGAAGGAAGTTTTGTAGCAAGATAAATCTTCTCTCGATAGCCATTTTGCAGAGCACGGCCAACAAACGGTTCGCTTTCACCATTATGGTATGGATATGCCGTGTCAACGTAATTTACACCATGATCGATGGCATATCTAAGCATCGCAGTTGCCTGTTCTTCATCGATATTGCCATCTTTCTTGACAGGCAAGCGCATGCATCCGAATCCAAGAATAGATAGGTCAATTGGCAGCTTGTTCATTCTCCGATAGAGCATCGTAGCACCCCAGAGTTCCTTATTTTTTATCGTAATACCCCGATGCTCGCATCGGGGATAAATGCATAGTGACGATCTTGTATAGGGCTCTTTTCCTATGTCGAGGCTATCTCTTCAAATGATTACGCGAAATGATTTTTTTAACAAAAAATAGTAATTCTGGCGAGATCAGGCTGAGACGATCTCGAAGGGCAGGTCTTGCACGCTGGCTTTGTTGCCGACAATGACACCGATCAGTATTTTCCCTTTTTCAGGAAGAACCTTTTTGCTCTCGCTATCAGATAGATCGATATCTTTCAGTCGGAATGTAACCTTGCCTTCTTCCCAATTTGGACCCTGGGTGAACTTGATCTTCTTGCCGCCAATTGTTATGAAACATGTGCTGGGATCGTCTCCAAAATTCGTGCCGGTGATTGAGATTTCATCATCCAGTTTGCCGGTGCTTCTGCTGATAAAATCAAGATTCGGTGCACTCGGATCATCTTTTGTGATGATCTTCTTGCCGATGTAAGAACCCTGGCCGATTCCCATTAATGCCAGGAGAGTACCATCGATGTCAGGCAACTGTGCTGACACACCGGTTGATCCCACAACATCGTTGAGGGTCTTTAAGAGGAATATGCCAATTCCAACGAACGTCCAGGCCATGAGCTGAATCTTTGCCAGGTCAGGATAGCCGTCATCGTCAAAGAAAAGTCCGCCTTTGCTTGTGTCTGACTTATCGATCCTCTCTGTGTCAGCATAGTTGGAGGAGATCCCTTTAGCCGCCAGCATCGTAGTGGCACTAAGCCCCATGGCCAGGATGAGGTTCTGGGGAATGGTGAGGCCAATGGAGACGATGTTGTGATTGTAGAAAGCATCAATTACTATTATAACATAGGCATACAATGCAGCTATTGTCCAGAGGAAGAACTGCAATTTTGAGGTGCTGGTCGCACCGTCGTACCCCTTCCATATCGCAGAGATAGGTCTCGTTTTCGTTCCCCGGCAGTATATGGCGCACAAAATTGCAATGAACAGGAGCGGAATTATCAGCAGAAACGTGATCCATCTTTTTAGGCCTACCTCTACCTCCAGTTCCCTGGGAAGAGAGCCAAGATCGTCACCTACGAGCATTCTTACAGAGCCGTTGCCATCTACCAATTTTATCGAATCCAATTCCCAGAACCCTTCTCCCGTCCCGCTCTTGAGCATTAGAGTCCTCTTATAGGATCCGTTTTTCCCATCAACCAAGACGGGAGGGGGCAGAAATGTCACAAGCATTTTCTCTCTATGAAAAGGATCCCAGAAGGAGTGTGGACCAAGGAAAGTAGCAGAAGTCGCAAAGTCTGCAATTCTTCCATCCATGAGTCCTTTTTCAGCATAGATCCTGGCCAGGAAGGTCACTGTCTTTCCAGACCCATCTATTTTGACCTGTTTAGGCTCGAAATCAAAGCTCTTTAGATTGATCTCTTTCTGGAGAATAAGGTCTTCAGTGATGCGATCTGAGGCCAATGCCGACAATGGCATCAGAATTAGCATAAATGCCAGAAGCATAAACGCCAGGGTGGGACAAAACTGCTTCATAATGTATCCTCTAATGCAAAGATGTAAATCTTTATGATGGCGGGCCGAAATAATTGCATCCAGCCAGATTTTGTAGCGGGGCGTCTTGTGCGACGCCCCTTTAGCAGCCAGAACGAAGTGCCTGAATGAAGAGGCCATCTCCTCTGCCTTAACCCTTATCATACTGTGGCAGGCAGTAATGGCACCCGTTATACCCGCGCCGCAGCGCAAGCTGAAGATCGTCATAGGGGACCTTATGCCGACCGCTGATCTTCCTTGCCCATACACAATTGGGAAGGTGCAGCTCCAGACTGTCGGGATTGCTGTTGGCAATGTAAGCCGGAGTGCCGACTGTCCTTGCTACCAGGCTTACCCGACCG
>JAQTXY010000356.1 GCA_028688535.1 Methanothrix sp.
CCGATTAGAACTGCAGCCGCCGAGTTGCTGGTTCCAAGGTCAATGCCGATAATTTTTGACAAGATCTCATCTCCTGAATTTGAAAGTTATCACAACTTGGCGATTATTGTACCTTTTCGCCACCGCTACTTTTGAGAAGCGGATGACATGGGAATTAAATAGGTAACCCTTTTGTATTTCTTCTGCTACAATGCCTTCATCCAGATCTTTTCTCTCGACCTGAAATAGAGCCTCATGGCGATAGGGATCAAACTTCATCCCTTTTGCATCGATAGGCATGAGCCCTTCTCCGGATAGTATATCCAGCAATTGAATGTAGAGTGCCTTGCTGCCTTCTTCATGTTTTGCAGCAGCTTCCAGACTGTCAAGCACAGGAAGAAGCTTTGAAACGAGCTTCTCAGAGGCGTATTTTACATTAGCTTCCTTCTCCCGGACCGATCTTTTCATAATGTTGTCCAGATCCGCCCGACAACGCATCAAGAGGTCGAGCCGCTCCTCCGCCAAGCTCTGGGCAGAGGAGAGCTGCTGTTGTAGCTCCTCGACACTCATGCCTGAAGTATCCGTCTTCGTTTCAGATTGTTCATCAGCATCTGCCATAATATCCACCCAAAGTTTGGCCAAATCGAAATCATAGGGAGGAATTGGCCGGCTTTTGCCGGTCCCTTTTTTTGTCCCTCATTTCTTTAGTAGTGAGGCATCTGCATAGGAGGCATGGTGTAGTCATGCGGGCTCTGGCCTGGCTTGGGGGCCAGCTCTTCTCTCTTGGCTGCAATGACATCATCCACCCGCAAAACCATGGTGGCGGCTTCAGTTGCAGATTTAATGGCCTGCGTCTTTACCTTTAACGGTTCTACAACGCCCAGGGCCAGCATATCTGCGGGCTCACCGGTTATCAGGTTCAGCCCGAAGTTCTTCATGCCCAGGCCGCCCTTGGCTCTCAGAGCCGCTAAGCTGTCCACTGGATCAAAACCAGAGTTCTCAGCCAGAGTCAGGGGGACAGACTCCACTGCATCGGCAAAGGCCCGGACAGCCAATTGCTCTCTCCCTTCCAGGGTGGAAGCATACTGTCTCAGGTTCTCGGCCACAACGACCTCCGGAGCGCCTCCGCCGGGCACAATCTTTCCGGAGCGAATGACGTCCATCACCACATTGAGGGCATCATCCAGGGCGCGCTCCATCTCTTCTAAGAACTGCTCAGATACACCATGCAGGATGATGGATACCGCCTTGGCCTTCTCGCAGCCCTCTACAAAGATCATGTGTTTATCTTTGCCGATCTTGCGCTCTTCTACAAGAGCTGCCGATCCCAGATCCTTAGCAGTGACAACCATCACGTCGCCTACCAGCCTTGCTCCCGTGGCCAAGGCCAGCATCTTCAGATCCTCTCGCTTAACCCGGCGAACAGCTAGAATTCCCTGCCTTGCCAGATAGTTTTGTGCAGTAACTCCTATGCCCTTCTCGCAGAAGACAACATTAGCTCCCGCTGCGACTATGGCATCAACCTGGGACTTGATGACCGCTTCCTCGCCCTCTTTGAAGCCGGCGAGATTCTTGGCCTCTGTTATAGTGATCTTGGCATCCGTATCAAGCTTCTTGAGTTCGAGGGTGCCTTCCAGGAGCATGATCTTGGCTGCATCTATGCGCTTTGGCATCTCCAGGGATGTTCTCTCTTTCTCGATTACTATGCCGAAGTTAAGACCCGAGTCCTCGATTTTGCCGCCCGGGATCAGGACTATCTTGACATTTTCTTCAATGTCCTTGCCCTCAAAGCCTGCCACGGCTCGTGCTGCGTCCACTGAGATCTTTGCCAGCTTATCCATGGCGATCTCAATGCCCTTTCCTCGCATAGCTGTCTGGGCAATCTTTAGCAGCACGCTCTCGTCGCCTGAGACGTCAATGGCCATCGCGGAAAGAATTTCTTGCGCCCTGGCTGCTGCTTGCTTATATCCCTGCACAATTACTGTAGGGTGGACATCCTGATCCAATAATGCTTCTGCTTTTTCTAGCAGCTTGCCGGCGATTATCACCGCGGTGGTGGTGCCGTCTCCGATCTCGTCGTCCTGGGCTTTTGCCACCTCAACGATCATCTTGGCCACGGGGTGCTCGATATCCATCTCTCTGAGAATGGTGGCTCCGTCATTGGTGATGGTTGCCTCTTCGCCGGCGATGAGCATCTTGTCCATCCCTTTGGGTCCAAGGGTGGTCCGAACTGCCTCTGCGACCGCCTTTGCAGCTAAGATATTCTTGCGTTGCGCATCTTTTCCGCTCTCTCGTTTGCTTCCTTCTTTCAATATAATTATCGGTACGCCGCTCAAACCTGCCAAACCTATAGTCCTCCCCGACTTTTTTCTTACTACCAGTTTGAAGTTCTATATAAAAGATTCGCATGATGATTCTGTTGCATCCTTGGTTGGTGCAGATATGGTGGTGCATGTGTGGTGGTCGAGATTTAGTAGGTTAGTAATTAGTATTACTACAAGGATTGTCAATTTATTAAAATATTTAATAAGATTTGATTTATCCCAATTCCAAAGGATTACTTTCAGCATCCATACCAAAAGTATTTATTATAGATCCATTCGCTATATATTAGGTGTAATTGGTATGGACCCGATGGCAAAGGCGAGATTGGTTGAGCTGAAAGCATTCCTCAAATTCCTAAACGATGCTTGTGGCTTTAATTTCCATATACATAATTTCAACGATCGGATAGCACTCCAAAAATATGTATTTATTGCTAAACAGCTCGGTTGGGATAGCAATTACTCATACAGCATATATGTAAGGGGGCCATATTCATCCGACCTAGCAAATGATTACTATGCACTTCAAAAAATAGAGATTGGTGACATAGATTATAAAAGTGCACTATCTTCGTTTGACAGAGAGCGGTTTTTTCAAATCGTTGCGGGCAAGGGTGTTGCCTGGTTGGAGGTTGCCGCCACAATCCTTTCGATTTACATAAGTAATAAAACTAAAATGAAAACAGAAGAAGCAAGGTTATTTGCTCTGGAAAGAACGAAAGAACTGAAAAGAGGATATAGCCCGCTATTTATCGATGGCGTAGGTTCCGCTCTCCAGAAAACTGAATTAATAAACGGAACTAATTAATATGGCCTTGCGAGAGAAAGCAAACAAAAATGAGCAGCACATAT
>JAQTXY010000357.1 GCA_028688535.1 Methanothrix sp.
CAAAGAAAGCCGCTATCAAAGACAGATTAACCACGAAATCAGCAAAGCAATTGTGACCAGAGCGCAGGAGATCTCAGCTAAAATAGCTCTGGAAGATCTGACGGGCATCAGGGAAGACGTGAACCGGAAAGCCGGTAAGAACCAGAGACGAAGGGTCAACGGTTGGGCCTTCTATCAACTCAAAGAATTTCTGGCATACAAGGCACTGCAAGCTGGTATTCCCCTAGTTCTTGTGGACCCTGCCTATACCAGCCAGAAATGCCATGTTTGCGGTGAACATGGAACCAGGAACGGCAAGAGTTTCAAGTGTCCTTCCTGTAACTGGTCTGGCGATGCTGATTTCAATGGCGCAAAGAATATTGCTTTCTTGGGCCGCTATGTAGTCCGGCCTGGAGGCACGGAAGAACTGCCAAGTATCAATGCAGTCCTTTCAGGGCTACTGAAAGCCCCTCTCCTTTAGGGGAGGGGTAGATTACCCGCAGTACTTGCAGCCCGGCACCGTCTCCCCATTGCCCAGATAGAGTACCTGGCTTCTACTGCCGTAGCGAAAGACGGTTATGCCCTTGCACCCCAACTCGTAAGCCAGATTGTAAACCTTGAGGACATCGTCCACCGTGGCGCTCTCTGGCAGGTTTACCGTCTTGGAGACGGCATTGTCCGTATATTTCTGAAACGCAGCCTGAATGCGCACATGCTGCTCGGGCGGGATATCCAGAGCAGTGACGAAGAGTTCTTTCAGATCCAGGGGCACTCCCGAAATGTCCGCAGCCGTTCCTTTTTTGGCCAGCTCTGCCTTCATCTCTGAGCTGTAGATGCCTCGCGCCAATGCTGCGCCCTCAAAGAGGGGCGAGACCTCCAGAAGGCGCGAGCCTTCCAGCACGTGGCGCACAAAAGCCAGCGCAAAGAGCGGCTCTATACCGCTAGAAGTTCCAGCAATGATGCTGATGGTGCCAGTGGGCGCAATGGTAGTCACCGTGGCGTTTCTCATGGCACTCCAGCTCTGCAGTTTGGACTGCTCAAAGAGAGGAAAAGAGCCCCGCTCTTCACCGAGAAGGGCTGACGCCTCGCGCGCCGCCCGGCTGATGAATTTCATGATATCTTCCGCCAGACGCAGGGCCTCCTGAGAGTTGTAGGAGATATTCATCAAAATCAGCATCTCGGCAAAGCCCATCACCCCCAGGCCAATCTTTCGCGACTGCATGCTCGCCACTTCAATCTGCCTCATAGGATAGCAATTGACGTCAATTACATCATCCAAAAAGCGCACGGAGAGCGATACCAGCTCTGCCAGACGCTCCCAGTCCAGTTCTCCTTTTGCCACCAGTTTGGCGAGGTTGATGGATCCCAGATTGCAGGACTCGTTAGGCAGCAGGGGCTGCTCGCCGCAGGGATTGGTGCTCTCAATAATGCCGGGCAGAGGATGGGCGGCATTGATCCGGTCTATGAAGATCATTCCCGGATCGCCTCCTGCCCAGGCGCATTTTGCGATGGCGCCCATTGCTTCTTTGGCATTGAGATGGCCTGCCGCCCGACCGCTGCGCGGATTGATCAGCTCGATATCGCCGCCCTGCTGCGCAGCACGCATGAACTCATCGCTGGCAGCTACAGAGATGTTGAAGTTCTCCAAAAATCCCGGCTTCTCCTTGGCTTGGATGAACTGCAAAATATCAGGGTGATCGACGCGAAGGGTGGCCATGTTCGCGCCCCGGCGCCGCCCCCCCTGCTTGATCACATCTGTGGCCACATCAAAGATGCGCATAAAAGATACCGGGCCGGAGGCCACACCGCCGGTAGCCCGTACCACATCATTCTTGGGGCGAAGCCGAGAGAAGGAGAAGCCCGTGCCACCCCCGCACTGGTGAATGAGGGCCATGCTCTTCAGGGCGTCGAAGATGCCGGGCAGAGAGTCCTCCACGGGCAAAACGAAGCAGGCGGAGAGCTGCCCCTGCGGCAGGCCAGCGTTCATGAGCGTGGGGGAGTTGGGCAGAAATTCTAGGCCACGCATAATCTCTAAAAATTTGCGTCGATAACTATTTGCATCACCGCCATACCTGCTCTCCGCTCTGGAGACGTGAGAGGCCACGCGCTCGAACATATCCGCAGGCGTTTCCGCGACGGCTCCGCGCTCGTCGCGACGCAGATACCTTTTCTTTAAAACTGCTCTGGCATTGCTGGAGAGAATAATGTCGTCGGCAATGGCTGTGGAAATCATCTCCCGTTTGTTATTGACAGACTCTCCTTGGCAATTTCTAGCATCCCTGATCATTGCAGCATCCTGCTAATGCTTGATGCAGAATTGATATAAACATAACCTGCAGATAAGTAACCAGCAAAAAAAAAGGCTCAGAAATATATTCAGTTACACTCATGAGGTTTCCAAGATGAAAATCGCAATCTCAGGAAAAGGCGGCGTGGGCAAGACCACCCTGGCCGGCACCCTGGCCAGACTCTTTGCCCGCGACGGATACAATGTTCTGGCCATAGATGCCGATCCCAGCATGAACCTGGGCTCAGCTCTGGGAATTCCCATTCTGCCAAAGCCCGTCACCGATCACAAAGACCTGGTCCAGGAGCGGGCGGGCATGCCTGGCGGCATGTTCAAGATGAATCCCAAGGTCGACGACGTGGTGGCCATGTGCGGCTGCACCGGCCCCGATAATGTCAAGCTGGTGGTCATGGGCACCATCGACTCCGGCGGCTCAGGCTGCATGTGCCCTGCCAATGCATTTGTGAAAGCGCTCATCAGGCATGTCATCGTCCGGGAGAAGGATCTGGTGATACTGGATATGGAAGCGGGCATCGAGCACCTGGGCAGGGCCACGGCCCGCGGCGTTGACGCCATGATCGCCGTGGTAGAGCCAGGCATGAGATCCATCGAGACCGTGGAGAGGATCATGCAACTGGGCAAGGAGATCGGCATCACCCGGTATTTTGCCGTCATAAATAAAGCAGACAACCCAGGGCCAGTAGCTGAGAAGCTAGCCCAGATGGGCATACCGGTTCTGGGAACCATTCCCTTTGACAAATGCCTGGTGGAAGCGGACCTGGCCGGCAAGCCCCCCATCGACGCCAACTGCCCGGCAGTCGAATCTATTCGAAAGATAAAGGCCAAATTGGAAGAGATGTTTGGAGACAAAAACTAAACAAGAAGAAAT
>JAQTXY010000018.1 GCA_028688535.1 Methanothrix sp.
TTGGTTGCGGCGGGTGCTCCGCAATCTTCTAAGCAATGCGGTACAGTTCACTGATAACGGTAGTGTCGTGCTCTCTGTTTCTGGTACGAGTGAAGAGGTCCACTTTGCAGTCCAAGATACGGGCATAGGTATTCCCCAAGGCCAGATGCACCGCCTCTTTCAGCCTTTCAGCCAGTTGAATATGTCCATTTCGCGAGGCTATGATGGAGCTGGCTTAGGTCTGGCGATCAGCAAGAAGCTGGTCGAGCTGCTCGGCGGCCGAATCTGGGCGGCAAGCGAGCTTGGTAAAGGTAGCACATTCTATTTCACTGTTAAGGCTCTTGAGGCTCCTGCTCAGTCCAAGTCGTTCCTGGCTGTTTACCAGCCGCTGTTGCAAGGCAAGACCGTGCTAATTGTGGCCTCCAACCAGACTCTGCGACGCATATTAGGTCATCAAGTCCATCGCTGGGGTATGACCCCGCTTCTGGCAGAATCTGCCACGAAAGCTTACCGGCTTCTCTTATCCGCACGATCATTCGACCTGGTGTTGGCGGACCTCAATACGCCTGATGCCGTTTCCATGTTAAGAGAGATTCGCGGATTCGATGAAGATCTGCCGCAGGTGGTCCTGGTATCTGCAGTCCATAAGGTCTCTCTGGATATTCCGGCCGTTGTTACAAGAAAGCCTCTCAAGCCAGCTGATTTGCATGAGGCCCTGATTAAAGTGCTTTCAGAGCCTGAACAGGAGACCGCAGAAATAGGCACGCCCGAGGAAGAGATCGAATACAGCTCGTTGCGTATCTTGCTGGCTGAAGACAACATATCCAACCAGAAGATGACCATTTTGATGCTCAAGAAACTGGGCTATCGCGCCGATACGGTGACAAACGGCCAGGAGGTTTTGCAGTCTCTGGAAAGGCAGCCCTATGATGTTATTCTCATGGACGTAAAGATGCCGGTGATGAACGGCCTGCAGGCCACAAAGGCCATACGAGAGAGATTGCCGGAGAACGGTCCGAAGATTGTGGCTCTCACGGCCTACGCGCTGCCAGGGGACGAAAAGAGATGCCTGGCTGCAGGCATGGATGCCTATCTCAGCAAGCCAGTACAGATGCACGATCTGGCGGAGATACTGAGTCGGTACAATCCAATAAAAGGGGCTGATTGATGTTTACTAGTAAAGCCTCCATGAGCTTCAGGATAATGGTTCATGCCCGAAGAATGTAAAACGTGATTTATTATCACTGCTATAATTAATGCCGATATCGGCAGCGAAGACTGTGCACGAATTAGATAATAGATCTCGGTCGCAAAACTAGTGTTCTGTAACATTAATTTTGTAGATTAAGATAATGTCTCTGAAGTTTTACACTGGCATTGTCCTGATCGGATCACCATCTCACTATTGGATAGCTAAAACGAGAAATAGTTCCAGAGTGAAATGCTAGTGGCGGCTCTGGTCAGTGTAATTTGCCAAAGTATTTAAACTTAAATTACACAATAATAAGTATGGAGATAATTTATCGAGAATATGTATGTAAGTTTCATCCCGAATGCGGTTTTACGGTATGTGCGAAGACTGACGAGGAGGTCATCGAGCTTGTGCGTATGCATCAGGAAATTGCTCATGGCGCAAAGGAATCCTCAGCAGATGTGGGAAAGAAAATTAAGGAACACATCACGGTTGCACCGATCAAACCTACAGGTGATCCAAGGGTAGCAAAGAAAAAGTCTCTCCTTGACACTTGTGTCTAGGTATGATCATATTTTTGCATAATATTTTAATGCACCACCGGGTCATATGATGTCGTACATCCATCTCCGCATTTGCCTCATTTTCGAGTTCCATGCCATATTCTATGGCTACGATGTGGCATGCGGCTTCGGTGACCCTTAAAGTCGCTGCCTTCGTCACCAAAAATAAGCTCGCTGGTGATAAAAATATATGCTAAGTAAAGAGATAGTTGTGTAGAAGCTAACCCCGGCTAGATATGAAATATTGGAGGAGATGTTAAATGGTTGAGATTTCGAGACAGAAGCAGAAGGAAAACGTGGTCGAGGTATTGAATAACGCGCGCTCCCACGAGTTGCATGCCATATACCAGTATATGAACCAGCACTACAATCTGGAAAACATGGATTACGGTGATTGGGCGGCCAAGGTCAAACTGATTGCAGTCGACGAAATGCGCCACGCAGAGATGTTCGCAGACCGTATCAAAGAATTGGGTGGAGAACCGACCTCAGACCCTGCAGCACAAACCCAGAAAGGGCAGAAGGTCGAGGTCGTGTTCCGATTTGATGCAGACCTCGAGGATGCGACGATCGCCTCTTACAATGATTACGCCAGAATCTGTAAAGAAAATGGTGACCATATCAGCTCCAAGATTTTCGAAGCAATCATGGAAGAAGAACAGATACACTATAACTACTTTGAAAATGTAGACACGCATATCAAGAATCTTGACGGGACGTACCTTGCGCAGATTGCCGGAACGCCATCTGCTACTGGCCTTACTACTCAAGGCTTCGTCGCGAGGCAGGCAGGCGGAGGTACGCCAACAGGTGCATAACATTGACCAGATAGGAAATCAAAATAGTTCTGATGTCGATTTTATAGGTACTGTAAAATCGACACAGAACTTTTTCGATATGTTTCGCCCATGTCATTTAGTAATGAAGGCTCATGTCCGTTACCATATCAAGGCACTAATGCATCAATTTCTGTGCAGTCCTCGCTACCGCATCACATTCCACGTCTTCAGCTCCCGGAGCTGGCCAGCCGGGGGGCTGCTGGACTAATACATCTTGAATTTGACTTTAGGTTCTTTACCATATCGGAGGTAATTTCTTTTGCGCAATGCCGCAGAAACAGATGATGCCCTTAAAGAGGCGTACTTCGATGCAATCAGGCCCCCGGAAGAGCCACTGTGAGCATGTTAGAGATGGCTTTGAATATTTTCAGAAGTTTCCTGGTCATAAACTACGGCTCTGGAGACTTGGGAGTGCATCTGGACCATTCTCGCGGTATGCCTACGTCGCGATAGAGTTGCAGAAATTCAATGTGATCGCCAGATAGTTTGCCAAGAGAGGCTTGAAAGTCACTTCAAAGGTTATTGTCAGATATCCATCATGAAAGTCTGAACAGGAAATAAGGCCTATGATATGGCCGATTCGGCAACCAGAGTTGATTGCTCTGTTAATGGGAATTGGAAAGAGCTAAATCTTATTGAATCATAATTAAAAAAGGTGATTTGCTATGAAGAGAGATGAATTCATGAAGAATATCCAGGAGTGCGAGATCCTCGATAATTTCGATCAAGATCTTCTGGATCAGGCTGCTGCGATGTTTAAAAAATGGGGGCATTTGGCACATGATCCAGGCCTATGGGCCAAGACCGATAAGGAGCATCTGTTTAAGGATTTCGGCCTTAATGATAATGCCAGTGACACTGATGCTGTTAAAAAGGAGAAGAAAGCTCTGCGCTGCATATCATCCAAGATTATGACGAGCCAGATAAGCAAAGAGGATGCAGTAGCGATAATGAGAAACTTCAACGAAATAGAGAAACCCGGCTTTAGATGGCTTCAGTAGGAGATATGCTTCGATAAGGGATATTTTGAGAGCTGCCTGCAAAGCTCCCTGGCTAGCCTTCTGCCCTGTCGGTCTTAACCCACTTTAATTTTTCCATGAACTCCGATATTTCGTCAAAGAATCTATAGTACCTCACCTTGAGTTGATCTATTATCAATAATACGATTGTCACATAGATCCAGGCCATCGCAGCCAGATTCTAGCCGATGGGCTCGGTGAGCAAGCCTTAAACAGCAATGATTGTGGCAAAGGCCTGTATCTCGAGCACGGCTCCAATCAGCAGGTTGTCTGGTCGGCAAGACCAGAAGTGGCCTTTTGTTCTGGCTATAAAGATAATAAAATGGCCAGTTACAGAGAGCTTGAGGTACATGAAGGACGAAAGAACCTCTTTGCTCAGATGTAGATAAATAAGTCAAAAGAAAAGCAGCCAAAAATCTCTACTGTTCCTATCAATCACAGAAATAGGCACATTCCTATGACCGGGACATACTTCAACGATCGGGTCTTTGCAAGTACTCAGCGCGGTCTTAGGCCATAGACATGATAGCAAAATCGTTAAGTGAAGCCAACAATAATATCACTATGGCCGTTACTAGATAAAAGTTGAAGATGCCGTTCATGAGCAGAAGCAAGAAAATAATTGCAAAGTCGTCCCAGCGGATTAGTATTGCGGAAAGAATAGTTGCAGCCTCAATCATCTAGGCGATAGTCCCCCCAAAAAATAACCCAGAAATTTTATAAGCGGATTGACTTTCTTCTCCAAAATTTCATTTGGGCCATATTGTTGGAGTCTTGATTCGCTTCTGGAGTAGATAGAACACTTTCGTTTGATGAGAGATTAATTCATTAAATATGCTTTTCAGGCTTCATCGGCCCTGATGATAGAATCCATACTTAAACCACGCCACCAATATATATTTTTGTTTCCAAGTTATATTGAAGTTTTCAGCATTAAACGGGCAATGAGGTAATAGAACTATTGAACATTCCGACAGCAATAAGTAGTTTCTAATCATATAGAACGCTAAAAATTTAGAGGATGACAAAATGATAGAAAGATTAGCTGATAGTTCGGGAAATGTGATAGGATTTAAATGGATTGGAAACATTACAGCCTCCGACTACAAAACAATGGTGCTGGAAGTCAGAACCTTGGTGGAAAAGGAAGGTAACATTCGTTTGTTGTTTGACCTGAGCGAATTTAAATGGGAGAAAATGGAGGCATGGCTACAAGATCTGAAATTTGGATCAGAATTTCGTCATGAGATCCAAAAAATGGCCATAGTCGGCGATAAAACCTGGGAGAAGTGGATGGCACATCTGGCCAAACCCTTCTATGCTCGTGACGCTAAATTCTTCCATACTGCCGATATCAACAAGGCTTGGTCTTGGCTTCGAGAGTGATTTATAGAGTGTAAAAAAAGGAATGATATAATATTCCTATTTTTACATAATACAAAATCAGCGATTTACGTGCCAGATTAGGGCGAAAGATGGTTTTCCTCCCTAGAATGATATTGACTAGATATCGACTTGAATTGTCAACAAGAGGTAGACATGTTGAAGGATTATCTGACGATGGATGATGTCGTACTTGACAATAAAAGAGTACTTGTAAGGGTGGACTTTAATTCACCCATGGATGCTAAGGGAAACATCCTGGACGATAGAAGAATTAGGAGTCATTTAGGTACGCTGCGATCCCTGGAGCACTCTAGGGTAGTTCTGATGTCTCATCAGAGCCGGCCCGGAAAGAAGGATTATACCACCCTAGAAGCTCATGCAAAGCTGGCAACACAACTTCTAGGTCGCGAAGTGGCCTACGAGGACGACTTATTCAGCACTTGCGCAAGAGATGCTTTAAAGTCTCTCGAAGAAGGTGAGATCTTGCTCCTCGAGAACACTCGCTTTTATGCCGAAGAGATGATGAACCTCACCTCCGAAGAGCATGCCCAAAGTTACATGGTTAAGATGTTGTCTCCACTTTTTGATCTCTTTGTGAATGATGCCTTCTCAGTTTCTCACAGATCGCATTGTTCGGTAGTAGGGTTTACAGGGGTTTTGCCTAGTGTTGCTGGCATCCTAATGGACAAAGAAATTATGGCTTTGGACAAGGGTTTGAAGACTCACGATCACCCAACGATTTTTGCCTTAGGTGGAACTAAGGCGGACGACTCGATTAGGATGATCCTTAACGCTCTCAAACGAGATGCTGCAGATAAGATCCTAACGTCTGGCGTTGTGGCCATTGTATTCATGATCGCAAATGGCACAGACGTAGGCGATGTTAACCGGAAACTTATCTTGGACCAGAAGTATTCGGATTTGATCCCCATCGCATCAAAGCTGCTTAAACAATATCCCGGCAAAATCGATGTGCCCGTGGATGTAGCGCTAGACAAAGACGGAGAGCGTGTAGAAGTAAAAGTGAACAAGATACCGAATGATCTGGCCATTTCCGATATTGGTTTGGAGACGATCTCAAACTATTCTATGGAACTGAAGGCGGCCCATGTAAGCGTTTTTCACGGTCCGACTGGCATTTTCGAGCTGGAGAAGTTCAGGACCGGGACGGAAGAGCTTCTTAAGGCTGCAACCAAATCGATCTACTCCATTGCGGGAGGGGGGCATACTGCAGCCACCATTGATCAACTCGGCCTGGAGTCAAAGTTCTCCCATGTAAGCATGGGAGGTGGTGCGAGCATAACTTATCTCTCTGGAGAGCCTCTAGCTGGAATCGAAGCTCTTAAGAAGGCTGCAGTCCGCAGCGTTAAGGCTTAAGTGGTCTATGGGCTGCGTTTCCTCTGCAGAAGTGCCCTGGCGCCAGATAAGATCGAATCTCTCCATTGTATTACTACTTAGTAGATCGGTCGCTTGGTGCCCCTAGATAACCGGAGAAGTACTCGGATTTTATCCGCGCCTCAGGGAGCCCCATCTAAGTAAGCATAGCCAACGTCGCATCTACCATCGGCCTTGGACCGCATGTGTAAAAGACACGCTCTAAGTAGTCAGGCACTGTTTTCTCTATCATCTCCATATTTAGGTCGCGTACGTGAGCTGCTGAAAAGCGTTACCAAGCGACGAAATGGGGGTCTACGGTCAAAATAGATTCCATGTATACGATTCTCTTGATGATTTTCAGTAACATTCACCCACGACCCATATTTATTCGCCCTGTTAATCCCTTCCAGGCTAGGCTAGGTCTTGTAATGGTGATAAATGCTTTGAAGTCCAGGTTCCTATTCTGCATTTCATCAAAGTCGTTCTTAAATGCGATACTGTCTTCGAAGAGGTTGAAATACAGCAGGATTATGCTTGTCTTCAATCCTTTATCAGTTGAATAACGAATCATGCTGCGCAAGTGTGTAATGCCTATCCCGCCGGAAAGCATGCAGATCTTTTCGTGATTTTCCTGGAGAATGAGTTTGCCGTAAGGTCCTCGAATTGTCCCTCTATCTCCCACATTTATTGCATCCATCGCGTTTGAGAACTCGTGACCCGTCAGTTTCTTGGTAACCTCAAGAAAGTCTTCGGTTGGACTGCTGGTGATAGAAAGAGGCTCGGTTTTCTGCATATTTTCGTTGTCAATAGTGATAAATGCCCATTGCCAAAAAAGATAATTGAAACCTTTCGGCCTTCTGAACCGAATGGATTTTACATCCTTGGTTCGCCGTACGACCTGCGTTACCTTTGCCTTCTGTTGCATCGATTAACTGGAAAAGTTCATAGAAATATGTTCGTTGTCTGATTTTATAAAACTTCCCGAATAGCACATTGGTTAGGGATTGTTGGAACCTAAACTCCTAGTGTCCCGTCAGCTCTGTAATGTCTGATCAGGTCATAATAGTCTTACCCTAGCACCCTTGGTGGTGAATGTGCTTTACGACATTATGATCATGACGAGACACTAGGCTATTGATAACTGTACCATTGATATCGAAAAATTCCGGAAATATCTATTAGAATTATTACTATTGCCCGAATATTAATTTACCTATAACTATATATTTGATCGGCATGCCTACTAAAGTTGTGGAGTCTGGGTTGGAACCATTATAGATAATTTAAAATATCTCCCTGACTATAAGGTATATTACGTGATTGTTCTATGAAATTAAATGCTGGATTTGTAGGCTTTGATGGGACAGAGAGCAAGAGGGCTATTCCTGCCATCCACCAGGTTAAGGAAGCTGAAGGAATTGAAGGCGATATGAACGTGCTTCTTCGCAGCCCTCATGCCAGGGCTAAGAGCATGCTTAGTAAATTCGCAAGGATGCACAATGTAAGAGCCTTCTTGACTGATGAGAAAGATAGAGCTGCTTGGGAGAACGTTGGGACTAGAATAGAAGGCGGCTATGGCGATTTCTTTGAAGAATCTGACTTAATAGTCATTGGAACTCCGGAGGGGCAGGAGTTGCCTTACGTAGAAGCGAGCATAGCCCACGATTGCAAAATGGTGCTTATGGGAGGAGCTCACAGAGGCGATATCCTTAATGGTCTGGCTGAGAAGAACATCGGGATAACGGAAAAGATCAAGGAAGATCTGGGAAGAGAGTTCTTCTTCGGGCTGGGGAACTACGATCGATTTCTCAAGGCTACTCCAAAACTGGTCCAATGTACTAGCTGTAACACTACCTCCTTATGCAGGGCTGTCCTGGCCGCAAGGTCCCTTGGCCTTCGGGCTGTTTTGGGCAACCTGGATCGCAGAAGCGGTGATCCGCAAAACGTAGTTAAGATGTCTCCAAACGCCATCCAATTTGGGAGAGGTGTAGGCCATCAGGGCATAGATGCAGCAACTGTTTTTAGGGACGTGAAGTTCTCAATCAGGGCCAGCAAAGTTCCCATTACCATGCCTCATGTACATCAGCTTAACTTCGTTTTTGAGGGAGAGCAAGAGCCTGATATGCTGCTAGAGCAGCTATCCAATACCAGGCGCGTTGTGGTAGTTCCTTATGATGATGCAGGAAAGAAGCATGACTGGACGGGCGAAATCCTGGAGGCATTTGCCTCCGGCTTTGAAAGGCCGCTAACCCCTGAGATATTCGAACTGCTTTTTTCTGACGCAATAATTCCCTTTAAGCTGGGCGAATACACAATAATGCAGATAGTCATGCTTGTGGAGCAGATGTCCATTCCCGTGCCAAATTATGCCGAGGCTTACCTCATGTTTTGCGGATTTCCTGCAGACAAAGTCCACGGCTCTGTGGACAGGGCACTGGGTGTGGTCCATGGTGTATGGCCGGATAAACTTGCCTGAATGATTTCGATCAAGCCATAAATTTTTGTGAGGGGGAATTATAACGCAAAAAGGAAAATTCACGCTCTGGTTCAATGAGATACGTATCGAGGATGTGCCTTCGGTTGGCGGAAAGAATGCTTCTTTAGGAGAGATGTACCAGGACCTCACATCTAAAGGGGTCAAGATTCCCAATGGTTTTGCCACGACTTCGGAAGCCTACTGGCATTTTCTTAACTCCGCAGGCATTCTGGACAAGTTGAAGGGTATCTTGTCGGGCCTGAACAAGGCTGACGTAAAAGATCTAGCTGAAAGAGGGAAGAGAGCACGTGAGTTGATTCTGGCATCCGACTTACCCGAAGATATGTGGATGGAGATCACAGAAGCTTACGACAAGCTGGGCAAGGAGTACGGTGCCGACCCAGATGTAGCCGTGCGAAGCTCCGCAACAGCAGAGGATCTACCTACTGCATCCTTCGCCGGTCAGCAGGAGACTATTCTGAACGTTCGCGGATATCAGGAGCTCAAGAAGGCTTGCATAAAATGTTATGCATCCCTTTTCATGGACCGGGCCATATCTTACCGTATCGACAATGGCTTCGACCAATTTAAGGTGGCTCTATCAATAGGAATCATGAAGATGGTCCGGTCAGACCTGGCATCAAGTGGCGTGATCTTTACCCTGGACACTGAAACCGGCTTTCGGGATGTGATATTCATCACAGGTGCCTACGGCCTGGGGGAGAACGTAGTACAGGGGGCTGTTATCACTGATGAGTTCTACGTATTCAAGCCCACTTTCCGAAAGGGCTTTCGGTCCATAATTAGGAAGAGCCTGGGAGATAAGAAGATAAAGATGATCTATGGCACTGGCGAGTCCAAGGCTCTGACTCACAATGTAGACGTCCCCGATGAGGATCGCAGGAGGTTCTGCATATCAGATGACGATGTTATCACCCTGGCTAGATACGCCACGACCATAGAAGATCACTATTCGAAGAAGGCAGCAAAGGAGATGCCCATGGACATCGAGTGGGCCAAGGATGGCAGGACCGGCGAGCTTTTCATAGTCCAGGCTAGGCCGGAGACGGTCCAGTCACAGAAGACCAGGGACATTCTCGAAACGTACCACCTGGAAAAGAAAGGTCCTATACTGATTACCGGAAGGAGTATCGGGGAAAAGATCGCCAGTGGCAAGGCGCATATTATGTCCGATGTGGCACATCTCTCATCGTTTAAGCCTGGCGAGATTCTTATCTCAGATACAACTACTCCCGACTGGGAGCCGGTGATGAAGATAGCTGCTGCCATTGTGACTAACACTGGCGGAAGGACTAGTCACGCGGCCATCCTCAGCAGAGAATTCGGAATACCTGCAGTGGTTGGCGCTGAAGGAGCCACCACGAGGATAAAGACTGGCCAGGAGGTTACAGTAAGCTGCGCCGAAGGAGATGCAGGGGTTGTCTATGACGGCAAGCTACCCTTCCATGTGGAGAAGACCATTCTGAAGGACGTGCCAAGGCCGAAGACTGAGGTCATGATAAACCTCGGAAACCCAGAGGAGGCCTTTTCTGTTTCTTTCATACCCAACGATGGAGTCGGCCTGGCAAGGCTAGAGTTCATAATTGCCAGTCAGATAAAGGTCCACCCCATGGCTCTTCTGCATCCGGAGAAAGTAACGGATGCTTCTGTGCATAAGGAAATAGATGACCTTGCTTTTGCCTACAACAACAAAAGCGACTACTTCGTGGAGAAGCTCGCCCAAGGAATAGGTACAATTGCAGCAGCCTTTTATCCAAAACCCGTCGTTGTCCGCACCAGTGACTTCAAATCAAACGAATACGCGAACCTCATCGGAGGAGAATACTTCGAGCTAAAAGAGAACAACCCTATGATAGGGTTTAGGGGTGCTTCTAGGTACTACAGCGAACGGTACAAAGAGGGGTTTGCCCTGGAGTGTAGAGCTCTAAAACAAGTACGAGATGTCATGGGGCTTGACAATGTCATTGTCATGATTCCCTTCTGCCGCCGGGTGGAGGAGTGTAGGAAAGTCCTGGAAGAGATGGCAAAGAACGGCTTGAAAAGGGGAGAAAATGGGCTTTTGGTTTATATCATGTGCGAGATTCCCAGCAACGTCGTACTGGTGGAGGAGTTCTGCCAGTTGGTGGATGGCATCTCAATAGGTTCCAATGACCTGACGCAGCTCACTCTCGGAATAGATAGGGACTCGGAGATTCTGGCCCAAGAGTTCGATGAGAGGGACCCCGCGGTAAAGAAGATGGTGGCCATGTCCATAGAAGGTACCAAGAAAAGTGGCCGCCACAGCGGTCTGTGCGGTCAGGCCCCCAGCGATTACCCTGAGTTTGCACAGTTTCTGGTAAGTGAAGGGATAGATTCCATCTCCATCAACCCGGACTCGGTCATGAAGATCACTTTGAAAGTTCTGGAGACCGAGAAGTCTCTTAGCAGGTGAAGTCAAAAAGCGGCGGCGCGCCCACTGCAAGCGGATCATACGAGGCGCCGCCACATTGATATGCATGCATCAACGAGATCTGCTCATCTTGGCGAATAGCCTAGACCATTTGACGCACTATTAGGGAGCTTAAGATAGCTTGTGACAATCAAATTTCAGTGATGTTGTGCAATATCTCCTGAAAGCCAAGTTAAAATATAATAGATCTAGATATTATTATTCCCATAAAGGCTTTACCTCTTCTGAGCATCCGCAAATCCGTTCTTGTTCAGGGGTCTGGAAATATCCTGCATCATTGTTGCTATATGGTAAAATCTTGCTGCAATAGCCCATCCACCAGTCCATTATCCGGATATGGGATGGCATTCCCAAGAAGCAGCCGGTGAAACTGAAATATCCTGGCACCCTTCCCAGATTAATGCCATCACCATTGCCCGTAGTGTCTACAATGTGATACTTTGTATCACCTGGCAGAAGCACCAAATTGTAGAAATGACCAGGGTGATCGCCAATAATCGGCAGATCAAAGGCCGAGCTAGAGACGCTTAAAGCTTCGCTTTTGTTGTAGCCAGCTTTCCGGAGCATTGTAGTTAGGGCTGCAGAATAATCGCTACAGACCCCAGTTTGCAGGATATTGACCGTGGCATGCGTGGGAAGCAGTTCCATCGTAGCACTATTCTCGTTCATATTCGTGTCCGAATGCCAGGCATTCACGCCCCTCTCCTCAGGCCGGCAGGATAGTTTGGATACGTTTTCATTATAGCCTTCCAGAAAATGGCATTTTCCAGTAAGGTTATAGCCACATAAACGCGTGCATTCTGGATAGCCAGAGCAGCAGGCTTTAAAGAGCGCATAGCCCTTCATATAGACGGCATCCGGTCCGAAGGCGTTGATCAAATAGATGCCCCGGCACTTTTTGCGGTCGCCTCCCGACCGGTTGCAAGCATCGGCGCAGGCTGAACCGGGAAGGGGTGTTCCGTCGCAGCAGTTCACTGCCTCGGCGACGATCCAGTCTAGGTCTGGATGGCAGACCTCCATCTCTTGGCATTGTCTTGTGGCATTAGGCCAGATGTCCTGACAGGGACTGTCCGGAGGATAATACCGAGGGCGGGGATCGACCTCACCGCAAATCCAAGGTTTGGCAATTGCAATTTCTATATATGCCTGTTCAGATAAGCCACTGGAGTTGGTAACAGTGAGAGTTATATTATGCCATCCCAGACTCAGGTCATCTCTCTGGAAGGACTGGCCTATCCCTATGACCCCGTCCTGACTCGAATGCCAAAGGAAGGTGCAGGGTTGCATCAGGCAGGGAAGAGCTGAGAATAGCACCATCTCGCCGCTGTAGAAGGTACGCACGTCCCCCGGTGAAAGGATTACTGCCCTTAAACCGTTTCTTGGTTTGTCATCCTTGCAGTCCGCTTTTTGTTCTGGTAAGCTTTCGTTCCGATTAATTGGTGGTTGCTGATAGAACTGAGATCCTGCCTTGCAACCGCATTCATTCAGTTCCATCTGCCCGATGCTATCAGTTTTATTTAGTTTGGATTTTAATGGTGTGTCTACCATTCCAGGACCGGCCGGACCGGGAAGATGGACTAGTGCTGCCGTAGTAAAGATGATCAATGCCAGGCTGAGG
>JAQTXY010000358.1 GCA_028688535.1 Methanothrix sp.
TTTTACCGGGACAACTTATCAGGAATATGAGTGATTATGAAAATGTTATTGAGAGGATCAAACAGCAGACAGGATCTTCTCCCAGCGGCTATGCATTGGCGACTTACGATGCATTATGGATCGCATCCGAATCTATGATTTTGGGAGCATACGGCAATACATCTCAGCTCAAAAAAGCTCTAACCAACGTAGCCAATAGGTTTACTGGAATTACAGGGCCGCTTAGCATAAATAATGCAGGGGATAGAGAATCAGCGACATATCAATTTCTGGAAGTTAATGAAACCAACAACAACTACTTCTAGCAGATAGCAGGAGACTTCAGATCCGGGCCCAGCGGTGGAGTGCTAAATTTCAATGGACAGACCGCAAAGGTAAGGACAGAGCACTAATGAAGATTGGCTCTTCGCTGAGTTATTCAGGTTGGACTTAGCGGAGAAATCCCATGTTGGCCGCTCTTTGTTCTCTTATGTCTTTGCGGTGAACCAATGCGTGCCGATCACCACGAAGGCACAAAGGAACAAAGGCTAAGGAATTCATTATGTATACACATGGAAAAAAGCGAGGAACCTCAATTGTAGAGCAGGGGGGCGCGCCCGGGAGGGAGGGCCCGGGTTCACATGAGGAGCAGAGGCGGCAGGAGCGCTGGCATGTGGCGAATGGAGCTTTGGGATTCAGATGCTCGAATTAGGATTAGCTTTATCAAGAAATATACTCAAATGATATGCAATATGAAAACCCTAATTCAAATCCATAAAGAAGGGAAATACTTCGTGGCAATTGACTTGATAACAAATGTGGCAGATCAAGGTTTTACTGAAAGTGAAGCTGTCTCCAATTTGAAGAAGGGCCTTGAGGAGCACTATCATGTTCTTTTAGAGCTGGCACCTAAAGGACGAAAACTCTCTTTTCTGGACATCGAGGTAGAAGCATTTGCCAAGGCTTCCGGCGATCTCGGCTAAAGCGGCTATCAAGGCTCTGGATCAGTTTGGATTTAAGGTCTATCGCCAGACCGGAAGTCATATTCACCTCTGGAATGAGGAAAGAAATCAGGTCGTGACGGTGCCGAATCACCTAGAGCTGGCGAAGGGTACATTGATCTCGATTATGAAGCAGGCGAAGCTGGAAAGAAAAGATTTCATTGCCGCCTTGAAGGAATAGAACCACAGGTAACAGCAAGCCCTCGCCTGCCGCCGCCAGAGGCGCGCGCCCGAGCGTGGGGGGCCGGTGGCGCACTGGGGCCGTGGCGGCGGTGCATGCTGCGAAGGGGGCTGGAAGGGCGTGAATTTGCGACATTCTTGCTCTTACATGAAGATTGATTATTCTGCGTTGACCAATACATTCATCTTATTATCTGCATAAATAATTCAGTATGCGGTTCGATGTCGTGGTCAGAAGGGATGAGGATGATTATTATGTTGCCACGGTTCCAGAGCTTCCCGGCTGTCATACGCAGGCCAAGAGCCTTGATGATCTGATGAGCAGGATCAAGGAGGCCATTTCACTCTATCTAGAAACGGAAGGCAGCAGCCCCATTGGAAGCTTTGTAGGAGTGCAAGTTGTTGAAGTTGAGACCTGTTGAGCCCGAGGTGGTGATTAAGGCTCTGAAAAGGATAGGCTTTCAGCCTGTGAGACAGAAAGGCAGCCACCTTATCATGAAGCATCCTGATGGCAGAAGCACTGTAATCCCCGTGCATCCGGGAGAAGAGCTCGGGCGGGGATTGCTGATGGAGATAATGAGTGATGTGAGGATGAGCAAGAAGGAGTTTCTGGATTTGCTGGAGGGCTAGAAAGATCTCCGTACAGGCCGGATCACCTCCCGTTGCCAAGGGCGCGCGCCCGTGCGTGGTGGCCCGGATGCGCTCGTGTGCCGGGGATGTGGGGAAGCGGGGCATGTGGCAAAGGGAAGCTAGGTGCGCATATATTTGCAGCATTAGATGCAATATCAAAAAGTTCGAGCGTCAACCTTAAGTTTTTTCTTTGCGATCGTCTTTTGAGCTGATTATGCATGGAATATAAGATAGCGCTTTCACCAGATCTGAATATCAATTCGCATGACTTTGTTGCTATCTGGAATTCGGATCCCAAATCTCTTGACGCAGGCAAGGCTGAGGAGATCAAATACTCGAAAGAAGCCTTTGGCATGTCACCGGATCAAGCGCTCATACTCCTCCAGACAGTGGCGGGGGCGATAGCTCTCGATCTCATAAAGGATTTGATCAAAGATAAAATAAAATCGATTTTCGAGAAGCAAGCCCCTGAAAAACCAGGCAATATCTCAATTAATATAATTAACAATTATGACGGGCAAATAATAGTTGTCACTCCTGATCAGGAGTAGAATTTCGATGCCCTTGATAACCATTCGTGAGATTGCGGCTTTAAATGATGAGCCCAACGTTGCCCTGAGTATAGAAGGCCGGGGCGAATTCAAAACCGCAGTAAAGAGTCCATTCACCGATGCGCAAGAAAAGGAACTGGTATGGTACTTCGAGGAGCATCTAAGATTTCCGTTTACTGGCCAGAAGAGGGCTTTGCAAGCCGCAAAAAGCATCCAGGATTATGGCGAAGCTCTCTTTGCACAGCTCTTTTCCGACATTGATCTCTACACTAGCTACAAACAGACAATGCAATCCGGCTTGCAGGATCTGGCCTTTGAGATCATAGGCTCACCGGAAAATATTCATAGCCTTCACTGGGAGGCCCTCAAAGATCCAAAACTTTCCGATCCATTCTCAGTTCGATCGGCCATGATTAGGAGAACATTTAAGGCTTCATCATTTGCTGCCAGGACAAAACCATCACCGACCCTCAACATCCTGCTGATCACTTCCAGGCCAAAGGAAGGAGAAGATGTCAGTTATCGAACCATCTCCCGACCTCTCGTGGAATCAATGCTAAAATCAGGAATCCCGGTCAGCATCGACCTGGTCCGGCCAGGAACATTCAGGGCCCTGGAAGAGCACCTGGATCGTAAAGGCCCTGGCTATTATCATGTCCTTCATTTCGATGTGCATGGCGCCGTCCTGACCTATCAAGACCTCCAGAAAGCACGCGAGGCAGACAGACTCCTCTTCCAGGCTCGCTGGGGGCGAGGGGACATCGCTGAGTTCCCCGGCCATAGAGCCTTCATCTTCT
>JAQTXY010000359.1 GCA_028688535.1 Methanothrix sp.
AGGTCCCAGAACAGATAGGGCCACAGGCAGAGAGAAAAAAAGAGTCCCATGAAATCCCTTGGGAATAAATCCAACCAGAATGGCCACGATCAGTTCATTATCATTTATCCCCTTCCTCGTATGCAATTTTGAAAGAACAGCCAGAGCTGCCCAGCTATTGACAAGAAACAAGGTTAGGGCAGTCGAGCATTCGCTGGGTAGGCGGGCAATAGTAGCAAGACGGGCAGTAGGCATGATCAGATATCTGAAATAGGGAGACGACCGAATGATGCTGGCTACGAAAAATCCAATGAAAATTGGAGGAATCATGACCTTTGATATCTCAATAGTAGCATAGATTGCCGGGAATAGGGTCATTTGATCGCTCTTTTAAAATTCAAAGTCTAAATATTCAACAAACGGAAACGACTGATATTATCTATTAAAAAATAAAATTTGGGATACATCAGGATTTGCGACAGTAATAGCAGTATTGTGTGCTCTTTTGAGAAGATATCCTATAATACCAGGGCATATTCTCGCTCTTCATCTCTCCTATTTCTATCAGTGGATCTGATCTAATCTCAGTATATCCTACCTTCTTCAAGAGATCTATCACCACAGAGGATTCAATCCCCCCGCCCATAGGAAGATCTACTGAATCATAGAGCGATTTCCATGGATTTCTCCTCTCCCTGGCGAGAATCACCAGATTGGTCAACTGCTTTGTCAATCGATGGGACAATCCATTGGAATGTGGCCCATGCAGGAAGAAACAGAGTATCCCTCCGGGCTTCAGCACCCTTTTCCACTCAATAAGTGCCCTTTTTGGGTTTGGAAGTGTCCAGAGCACAGCTCTGTTTACTACGGCATCAAAAGATCCATCCTCAAAGGGAAGATCTTCGGCATCGCCCACCTCCAGCCTGACCTTCAGCCCTCGTGCATCCATCTTTTTCCGGGCATTTTTTATCATCTCTTCGGATAGATCGACGCCGACGACTGAATATCCGATCTCGGCAAGCATTATGGATAGGAATCCGGTTCCAGCTCCTACATCCAGGACTCGTTTTTCGCCTGGACCGATTTTATCAAGGAAGAGGGACTTCCAGGCGTCTTCCTCTCTTTTGCTGGAAAGCGTATGACCGGGAGACATGTCAAATGTGGAGGATCTCCTATCCCAATAAGATTTGATGGTAGATTTTGTCTCATTCATGCGATCACCTTCGCATGTTCTTTCTGAGATATCTTAGCAGGGAAATTGCTTAATTCGGAAATTTTTTGACGCCTTAAAGACTTAACTGGAATAACATGCGGGCTTCCACCATTATTATTGATCACCTCAGCCACAACCCCATAGACAGATCTGATATTTTCTTTAGTCAGAACTTTGCTTGGCACTCCTTGATCCACAATGTTTCCTTCCTTCATCATTATGATGCGATCTGTGTACTTGGAAGCCAGATTTAGGTCGTGCACTGCCATTATGGCGGATATGCCCCTTTCTACCACCATCTCTCGAATTATCTCCACTACTTCCAGTTGATGCTTGATATCCAAGTTTGAAGTAGGTTCATCAAGCAGAAGAATAGAACTCTCCTGAGCCAGAGCCCGGGCTATGAGCACCTTTTGTTGCTGGCCGCCACTGAGTTGATTTATATCGTTCATTGCCAGATTTTCAATACCCATCAACCTCAGGACCTTGATCGCTTTTTTCACATCCCCGTTGCTGCTTCTCCATCCCAGGTGCGGCCGCCTTCCCATGAGAACTGCATCAAGTACAGTGGATGGAAAGAAGGAACGGCTTGAGGTCTGAGGCACATAGCCTACCTTTTTTGCCATCTCTTTTCGGGAAATGCCTTTGATATCGGTTCCATCTAAGAGGATGCTGCCCTTCTTTGGTTTTAGCAGCCCGTCAATGCATTGAATGAGGGTTGATTTACCCGATCCGTTCGGGCCTATTACTCCAAGCATCTCTGATGGCCGTAGCTCCATTGATATCTTCTTGAGAATTAGCTGGCTGGAATAGCCAAACTCCAAATCTTTCAGTATCAGCTTCAAAAGTATCCCATCCTTCTTTTCATTATGAGGTAGAGAAACAGTGGACCGCCCATGAAGGCAGTTATGACTCCAACCGGAATAATGATCGGTGGTATCACATTTCTGGATATCACATCCGATCCGACTACAAGTATAGCTCCTACTATTCCTGAGGCTGGTATGAGATATCTGTAGTCCGTCCCGATAACAATTCTCGTTATATGGGGTGCAACAAGCCCTATAAACCCGATCGTTCCAGTAAAACAGACTATGCTGGAGACCATCAGACTAATGATTGCCATCGTATATATTCTAATTCGGTTGACATTTACACCCAAGCTTCTTGCAGAATCGTCTCCTGATGTGAGAAGATTCATATCCCATGATTTCATCATCAGCAATGGAATGGATAGAGCAACCACTGATCCGGCGATCAATACCTTGCTCCATGAGGCTCGATCAAGGCTGCCTACCGACCAGAAAACAGATTGAACCACTGCAGACTCCTCACCGAAATACTGGAGCAATGTTGTGGCTGCTGAGAAGATGTACAGAATTGCAATACCTACCAGAACCATCGTCTCGGGTGTGGCTCCTCTTCGTGCGGCAAAGCCTATGATGATAAGGGAAACCAGGAGAGAAAATGCAAATGCATTTCCGATTATCAGATAATCGCCTCCTACAAGGCCTGCGCCACCAATGATCGCAAGAGAGGCTCCAAAAGAGGCACCCGCGGAAATTCCTAATGTATAGGGGCTCGCCAGTGGATTCTTTAAAATCCCCTGCATGATACACCCTGCAATACCAAGGCCGATGCCGGTTATGATCCCCAGGGCAATTCTTGGAAGCCGCAGATTCCAGATCGTTGTCTCAGCTAGCCAGCTTGTCGTAAAATAATCTGGGAAAAACTTGGCAAAAAAGGCCGCATACCCGTCCCATATCGTAATCTTGGCCTGGCCTATGGAACCTGCCAGGCCTGCAGCTAAGACCAGAATCAATATGGAGGAGACGATAAAGATCGCCTTTTTCCCCATATATTTTTGGTAGCTGTTCAATATCTCCTCATCGGAGATCTCTAAATCAAGTGAATTCATGCAATTTCCCAATCGAGGACCAT
>JAQTXY010000360.1 GCA_028688535.1 Methanothrix sp.
TTTTAACCTGTTATCTCTACGTTTTTTCCTGCGCCCTTTCTCGGCAAGGGACCTCTCTTGGCGAGGGGCATTTGCGCAAGGAACATTTTTATATGGTTTGCCAGCCTCCTCCTGCCTGAAGCATTATGGTCCTGGAAAACTTAGGCGGATCGCTGCGCAATGCTTTAAAGAAGATTGCGTCGGCGAATAAGATTGATAAGGCTTTAGTAGATGATACCGTGCGGGAGATTCAGCGGGCGCTCCTGCAGGCAGATGTGAATGTCAAGCTTGTGATGGCCCTCTCCACCACCATAAAAGAGAGAGCCCTCAATGAAAAACCTGCTGCGGGCATGAACCCACGTGAGCACGTCATCAATATCGTCTATCAGGAGCTGATCAACCTGGTAGGCCGCGGCTGTGACATTCCCCTGAAAAAACAGAACATCATGCTCGTGGGACTGCAAGGATCGGGAAAGACCACCACGGCTGCGAAGCTTGCCACTTTCTTTCAGCGAAAGGGGCTGCGTACAGCAGTCATCTGTGCCGATACCTTTCGCGCCGGTGCCTATGATCAGCTAAACGCGCTCTGCGAAAGGCAGGGAGTCTTCTTTTACGGGGATAAGGGCAATCCCGATGCACCTGCAGTGGCCAAGGCGGGCTTGGAGGCTGCTAAGAAGTATGACGTTCGCATTGTCGATACGGCCGGCAGGCATGCCCTGGAGGGTGATCTGATCCAGGAGATGAAGGACATTCATGCCGTGGTCAATGCCGAACAAAAATTGCTGGTGATGGATGCCGCTTTGGGCCAGCAGGCTTCCGAGCAGGCGCGCGCTTTTAACGAAGCTGTGCAGATCACGGGCGTCATCATCACCAAGCTGGATGGTACAGCCAAGGGCGGCGGGGCGCTCTCCGCAGTGGCTGAGACCAAAACCTCAGTGGCCTTCATTGGCATGGGTGAGACGCCTACTGACCTTGAGAAATTCGAAGCGGACCGATTCATATCCCGCATGCTGGGCATGGGCGACATCAAAACGCTCATCGAAAGAGCCCAGGAGGTGCAGACCGATACCCAGGTGGACGTTGAGTCGCTCATGCGGGGCAAGTTCACCCTGAAAGATATGTACCATCAGATGGAGGCTATGAACAAGCTGGGACCCTTAAAGCAGATTATGCAGATGCTGCCCATGGGCGGCCTGGGGCTGGACTTATCCGATAAAGAGTATCAGATGACCAAAGACCGCCTGGACAAGTACCGGGTGATCATGGACTCCATGACTGCCGGCGAACTGGAGGACCCAAAGATAATAACTGCCTCACGCATCAAACGCATATCCCGAGGCAGTGGCGCCACCCCGGATGTGGTTCGTGAGCTTCTCAAATCCCATCAAGCCATGCAAAAGGCAATCAAAGGCATGAGGGGCGGGGCAGGCAAGATGAATATGAAGCGCCTCATGAAGAGATTTTCCCCGGGATCGAAGGCTGGAGAAATGCAAAATTTTTAGATCTCCCACTTGCCTTCCGCAGTTGCGTTTCGTCGTTCTCCATCAGGCGTGGTCAAGCTGTAGTCTCCCAGAAGGCTGCTGCCTTCTGCTGCCAGACTCATTTTGTAGATCTCCCCGCTCAAGGCAGTTACATCAAGAGACAGTCTGTTTCCGAGAAGCTGTCCCACAGCCTCCGCCGGCCAGGTAACATTGCCAGAAGTCACGTTTCCCTTGCCAAGAAGGCTTCCCTTGGCCATAGTGAGAAGAAGGTAGATGCTGCTATTATTTGACAGATTCAGATGGATCTGGCTTGTTGCCGCTTCTTTCGCATCAGCCGCGGTCGCAACCGGGACTGGATACTCCTCACTGAGGAATTGATCATAGCTATTCATACCGATGTCCATGGCCGGGTCCCCCAGAAAGTCGTAGGATGCTCCCCCGCCCAATGAACAACATTTGGCTGCGACTGGAGAGCTGACAGCAAGCACTATAACCAGCAATGCAGTGACTGCTCTTGTCAGGAACAACTCTCTCGTGAACGGATCTATCGTATCGAATCCCTCATTTGTTGATGCTCTGCGCGGCCTTTCCCACCCATGCACCCGTAGTTGCACTGGGATTGACGCTCTTGCCAAGCGCCGTTGCCAGGCTCTTCTTGGCAGCAAAAGTTATGCGACCAGTAACCGTTCCCGACTCGCTAGATTGCGTTTGAGAGCTGCAGTCATATTCTCCAGCAAGAGCTTCTCCCGAGACTGAGAGCTTGAGCCGGAATACCTGCCCGCCATCAATCACTGATATGAATATGGTTGGTCTGTCCCCGGCCACAGATCCTGCCGCAGTCACAGCCTGACCGCCCTGGCCTGAAGACAATTGACCCGCGCCAAGAATGAGGTCGTTTTCCTGATACATTTGCAGGTCAAAATGCCTGTTTTGGGTACCCTTTAAATCCAGAGACCAGCTTCCCGTGAGGTTTGCTTGCGATGAGACCGCGCCCACATTAGCGCCTGAAATCAGGCTCTTACCCACTGTCAGGGCGGGAATTATTCCGGTGCCGGTGCTCACAGTGCCCATGTAACCCTGACCGGAAGTATTGGCTGCCAAGCCGATGAATAACAATACTATCAGAATTGCTTTTAGGTTCTTTGCCATAATTGCTTTTGATCTACACTCATTTGATATAAATATCATGCCGTCTTAATCAATAAAGCATAAATAACGTATTGGAGTGAAAAAATGAGGCCCTTTAATGTACTTGCACCGGCTATACTTATCCTATCCTGCCTGGCCTTGCCCTGCATGGCCCTGGAATCCAAGTTCTTAACAGTCTCAGAAAAGACTATCTCTCTGGATATGGGTCCAAGCTTCGAGATGGTTAGAGGCGAATTCAACACCAGCGAAAACGGAATGGTAGGCCAGGATTTTATCATCAATAACACAGCCGCACCAGGTGCTACCTTCATCTCCGTTTTGAGCGTCTATGATGAGACCATGAACAAATTAAGCACAGCTGCACTCTCCGAGATTTTCTTGATAGGGGGGATCTCTGGGGTGAAAGCCAGAGGCGACGAAGAGACAGGAAACTGGACGGCATTAGATCATCAGGGAAACAATGTGACCGTTCATACTCTGAGCACCAATGATTCACGCATTGACATGCTCGGCGGC
>JAQTXY010000361.1 GCA_028688535.1 Methanothrix sp.
CCCCGAGGCGATACATAAAGAGTATCTAGAGAAGTTCCAGGGGGTGATATATCAGGGTACATTCGTATATCCAGCCAAATAAGGCAATCCTTCCCATGAGACTGCTCCTGGTGCAGGGAGCATTTTTTTCATTATTTTTTCAAGATCGATAATGGCTTATCCGCTTAGGCCAGGGCTTGCTTCTCCTGCAGGATAAACAAAGAACCCTTGCTCTCCTGGCTGGTAGTCCTTCTCGCAGAACCGGCTCAGGTATTCTCGATGTATCGCTTCTGGATCTATATCTGCAAATAGATCGGGATGAAGCCATTTGGACCAGTACATTACAAGCACGGGATAATCAGTGCCATAGCTGAGATAGGAACTCATGACATAAACCTGACCATTCATTACGGCATTGACTTTTGCCAGCTCCGGACGACCAAGAATCTCGTCTCGCAGGGCCTGCATTTTGGCTGGATCGCCTGATTCATAGCCGGAGTCGTTCTTTTCTGCATATTTGATGATAACATCGGGATTTCTTTTTATAATCTCCTCAGCATCAAGAGTGGCGAAAGCCCCGCTGCCTTCAAGATCGCTGAACACATGCCTTCCTCCAGCCAGTGTGACCAATTTCTCTACCACCGAATTCTTATTGTAGGTCTTGTAGGCCTGGGAGCTGCTCTCAACATAGACGCTCGGTCTGAGATCAGCAGAAATGCCATCAACTCGATCCGCAATCAAATTTAAATATTTGTCGTGGAATTCATTGAAGTACACATCAGCGTTTTCTCTTCGACCGAGGACATAACTCAATTTGAGTAGCTCATCTTTGGTGGTCTCGGGTGTAGAAGAGGAAAAACCGATTACGGCTACGCGCTCCCCAATACTGGCATTGATCGCCTTGGCATAGGTGCTGTAGGCAATGAGCAGATCGGGTTTAATTTTGAGCAACTTCTCTAGATCCGGTTCGGTCCATGAACCCACAGCTTCCAGTTTTGTGAGACCTGAGAGAGTTATTTCGTATTCTTTGCTATCCTTGATGTTATTGGATACCGCAACTGCCAGATCCTGGGCATCAAGGACACCGAGTATCTTTGCATCTCGGTCCACTAAAGGCACCAGGCTCTTGACAGGCATATCTATCTTGATTGTCCGGTTAGCATCATCTATGAGGATGATCTGCTCTTCCGTTCCTTTTAGAATCTTTTCCACCTGCTCAGCATCTCTATCGTCTACTATTCCGTCACCGTTGGCATCCGAGAGAAGAGTAGGTATGTTGCGGGCATTTATTACGCCTTCAATATAAGTGATATCCTTCTCATCTATGATGCCATCCATATTGGCATTGCCGAAGATCTCCAGCGTATAATCCGACCCAAATGCAGGCACGACCGCCAGCAATGCAGATGATGTCAGAATGAATAGCAAAAAGAAAGGCCACCTATTCATTCAGCTCACCTCTAATGGTGGATAGACAAATGCACCATGCTTGTCCAGATCGTAATCGATTCTCTGGAATCGGGTCAAATATTCCCGATGAATTGCTTTGGGATCAAGATCTTCAAAGAGGGCAGGATGAAGCCACTTGGCTATATAGGCAATGCTGATCAGTGATTGGATATTGGTATGGTAAATGTCGGAGGCAATCAGATAAACTCGTTTATCTTTTATTGCAGTGACGTTCTGCAATTCCGGACGGTTGAGAGTTTTATTCCAGACCTCATTCATGGCAGTCAAATTATCGACATCGTAACCGGCAGGTAGCTTGCTTCCTACCGATTGGATGATGACATCGGGATTTTGTTCGATCACCCACTCGGGATCGACGATCTGCGACTTGGACATATCTGCAGCGATATTTATGCCGCCAGCTTTTGTGCACAGTTCCTGGCCAACGGATCCCTTTCCTTCCGTCTTGTACTCGGTCAGATAGGGGAAGAATTCGATATAGACCTTTGATCTATCCTCTTTAGACCGTCCCTTCGTGCGCTCTTGAATCAGATTCATGTAGCCATCATACCAATTGATGTACTCTTCTGCCTCATTTCGTTTATCAAGAATATATCCAAGTTTATTCAAAACATCAATTATAGCATCCGGGCTGCCGTGATCCAATCGAACGACCTTGGCAAATGATCCGACATTATCTTCCAGTCCGTCCATGGTTCCCGGACCTGCCATAATGATATCCGGCTTTTGGCTGAGGATAGCTTCGTAATCGGGATTAGACCAGGTGCCGACCGTTGGCCGGGTGCTGATATCCGGCAATAGGATTTTCTCTTCAGCAATTCCCGAGCCGATGGCTACTACTTTGTCTGCCGCATTTAACATCCTCATCATATCTGCTTCTGCATCGAAAAATATCAATACCCGATTTACCGGTTTTTTAATCGTCACAATCCGATCCGAATTATCAATAAATGTAAGTTGCGTATCTTTATTCTCCAAGATTCTTTTGATCTGCTCCTGGTCCAAAGTATCGATCTTGCCATCGTAATTGGCATCGCTGAGATTGGTAGGAGCATTTGTTCCTTTGATTATCCCCTCAACATAAGCGATATCCTTCTCGTCAATGATGCTGTCCATATTGGCATTGCCGAAGATCTCCAGCGTATAATCCGACCCAAATGCAGGCACGACCGCCAGCAATGCAGATGATGTCAGAATGAATAGCAAAAAGAAAGGCCACCTATTCATTCAGCTCACCTCTAATGGTGGATAGACAAATACGCCATTCTTCTTCGCATCATATTCTGTTCCTAAGTATTGGGTCAAAAGTTCCTCAGTTATCGTTTGAGGGTCCAGGTCTTTGAATAGATCGGGCTGGATAATCTTTGCCGCATATGCTGCTCCAATGGGCCCTTGAATTCCCAAAGGAAGACCCATATTTAATATATAAACGCTATCGTTTTTCACAGCATTAACTTTAACTAGCTCCGGACGAAGCATAATGACGTCTTTCATCGCCTTTGCTCCAGCAGAATCAGTAACAGTGTATCCGGTCTCTGGGCCCTTTGAAGCAGCATATCGAATTATAATGTCCGGATTCTTTTGTAAAACCGATTCGGCATCTACTATTGATATCTCAAAATCCTCATCAGCAAATATGTTTTTACCACCGCAAATATCAATCAGTGCAGTAA
>JAQTXY010000362.1 GCA_028688535.1 Methanothrix sp.
ATTTTAAAAATAATTCCTCCAAGAATTACGAATATTGATACGATAATGAAGGCAAATAACACGGATTTCCGGGCAATCCTGCCTTTTTCTACGTCGGAGTAGCCCTCCACCAGGCCGATGTAGATGGGCGCGTTGCCTATGGGGTTCATTATTGCGAAGAATCCCATCAGCACGGTTACGCCAAAAGAATACAGCTCATCCATCGGCGTAACCTTTGAATCCCATGCTTAGATAATTTAGTACTTAAATTTCCTTGCAAGCATTGCAAGGTGTCCACTCGTCTGTTAGGCCCTGCTTTTGTCAGGCCTAGTGATCCATCTGAGCGATCAAACTGGATGTTCCTGATGGACACCTGACTCACACGATTTCTGCAAAAAGCTCGCGGAGCTTTGATGTGCTATTTCCGGGACCTTTAAGCATTCTTGCTGCTTTCCACCAGTTCTTTGCTGGTGACAAAGCTGGCACCTTTTCCTGCAGCATATTCTACGAACTTCTTGTAGGCATCCAGGTATTCATCCGATCCAGAGACGATATTTGTGAAGATCACTACCATTGGCTCACCCTTTCCGGCTGATTCATCGAATTTGCTGACCAGAAGATTATACCAATCGGTGCCGTTCAAGCCTGTATCTTTTGCCGCCCTGTCCTTCAAGATAACTCCCTGCCCCTGGCTCACAGGAACCACATAAAAGGCAGATCCGTTCATGAGATAAGGCCCAGTCTTGCCCTGGCTCTCCGGCATTCCTGTGTCATCCACCAGGTACAATATCGCCAGATCATCCAGAATCTTGTAGCTGCTCTGGTTGAAGGAATTGGGCACGGGTAGGTAGCCTGCTACCTTGAACTGCTTTCCACCGCAGATATAATCATCTTCAACATATCTCTTGGTCTTGCGTAGTCTGGCATCCTGATCCTCAAAGGAGACCAATTCATCCTTTCCGTTCATGCCTCCCATCATCAGCTCATGATTGGCCTTTGATCCGAGCATAGTAACATAAAGGGGATACACACTGTAAGCAATATCTCCTGTGACTGCTATCGAGACCGCAAGTCCTCTGGAGTCTACCTCATTGAGCAGGTTTGTGGTAGTGTTCATCTCCAAGTTCTCTTTTTCAACCTGACTCTTACCTTCTGCCAGGGGGGATTGCTGCATATCTATAATTACATTTAAAACGCCTTGTCCGCTCTCTGCAGCCAGGCCCACAAAAAGTTGCTGTGCTATTAATAGGGCCAATCCTACAAATATCAGCATTTTCTTAAGATACATTTTTCATCAACCTCACAGATTTATTCTAAACATATTATGTGTTCAATTACGATATACTACAAATCTTCTAAATTATTTGTGCTTTTCCTGCTAATAATACTTGTGGTTGTCAATAATCGCAATCATCGCGCATAAAATTAAAAGACATATTAATATCCTAATTATACTATCTCGCTAGATATCTGTACAAAATAAATATTAAACTCTTGATTTGCGAATTGCATACTGAATACACATGATAATTGAAATTAAGAAGTATGAATGAGTATTCAGATAATAGTGATAATAAGTTAGATCTCAATATATTAAACTGTTAATTTCTGAAAATAAGAGATTAAGTTAAAATAGGTAAGACAAAGACCAATAATATGGTTATCTGAATTGGGTCTTTAACAGGATGTATCCAATGCTATTGCCTACATCAATAAATAAAGACAGAAAGAACCAGGAAAGAATCGCCCCTATAAATATCAATAAATGTAGATAGTTACGATAATTATAGGATCTGTTCGAAAAAACTGTGAAGCAATGGCAAAGATGCCTCAGATTGGAATAACCTGATTCAAGCAAAGATAATAAGGATATAGGAGGAAAGGATCATGTCATATCGCAATAAAGCGATAACTTCGGTGATACAATTAACACTGGTTTACCTGCTGTTATTATTATCATTGGGATTGGCCAGCGCACAGGCTGGCCTTACCATAAATCAGCTCGTAACCTCTGAACAGACAGTTACCCTCCAGGCACCTTCTGGAGATTACTTCTACCAATGGACCGCTGAGACAGGCGGTGCTATCATTGGCCAGGGGTCGACGCAGAGTTTTTCGTTTAAAGCTCCCCTGGTAACTCAAGATGAGGGCTCGAAGGCGGTCACAATCTCGCTTTTCATAAGAACCAGAGCAGGAGGTTGTGTCAACCAAACGAGTACTACGATCAACGTCTATTCTCTGCCGGTTTGCGGCATAAGCGGACCTGCACAAGTTGGTCCCTATGAAACCGCCACCTACAGTTATTCGGGTGGAACCAGCGGTAGAACTACATTCGTTTGGAGTGTAGATGGGAAGAATATCGATGGAGCTACCGGGCCAAATGTCGCCATCGATTGGACTCAATACAGCCCCGTTAATCACACAATCGGCATGGCATTGACCAAGGACTACTCTGATGTGGCCCCCGGTTCAACCAATCCATTCCGCAGCACAAGCTGCACCTTCCAGACAAATGTGACCTACACCACCGGGATGCAGGTAACCAAGACCCCCTCGACTGCATCAGCTGCCGTAGGCGAGAGCGTCACCTACACCTATACGGTACAGAATACTGGAACAATAGGTATAAACAATCTGGCCCTGAGCGATGACAAGCTCGGCACGCTTACGCCTGCTGCCAGGACTATTCTGCCGGGTGCATCAACGACTGCAACCGCTACTTATACCATAAAAGAGAGCGATCTGCCCGGGCCCCTGAACAATACAGTGACCGTATCAGGTGCCGAAGATAGAACCAACAAACCGGTTAGCGCCACAGCCAGTGCTACCGTGGCTCTGACTTATAACGCGGCATTAAATCTGACCAAAGTGCCCTCCTCTACCACCGCCAAGGTGGGAGATACAGTGACCTACAGGTTCACGGTTACAAACACCGGAAACGTTACAATAAAGGGCTTGAACCTGACGGACAACAAGTTAGGCACCATAAAGACCGACAAGAATGAACTTGCTCCGGGAGCTGTTGCATCCGCTTCGGCAACCCATGTCGTATTGGAGAGCGATCTGCCCGGACCTCTGACCAACCTGGCTACCATCCAGGGCACAGATATCCAGAATCAGCCGGTTACGGCGACAGCTTC
>JAQTXY010000363.1 GCA_028688535.1 Methanothrix sp.
GCTTCCTGCCGGCATGCATTATCGCCATTCTTGCTACGGGGGCATTTGCTGTGGCCCTGGACATGGGAATCTGGAAGCCTATGCGCAGCAGCGGAGCCAGCCGAACCGCTATCATGATTCTGTCAATTGGCGTGTCCATCGCCATAAGAAATGCTCTGATCATATTCTTCCGGCCGGATGCACTGAGATTTCCACTGCCTGTGATGGAGAGCATAAATCTGGGGGGAATTCTTCTCACCTATTTTCAGATTAGCGTAGTATTGATTGCCTTTGCCAGTATGCTCCTGGTCCATGCCATCCTGAGCCGGACGGTCCTGGGAAAGAGCATGAGAGCACTGGCCGATAATCCCAACCTGGCCAAGATTACCGGAATCAATGTAGACCGGGTCATAAGGTATACCTGGATGGTGAGCATGGGCCTTGCCGCACTGGCCGGCATAATGTTCGGATTGATCACGCACCTCAATCCCAACATGGGCTGGTCCATCATCCTGCCTATGTTTGCAGCGGCGATACTGGGAGGCATCGGCAATGCCTACGGAGCCATGGCTGGAGGAATGGTCATTGGCCTTGCCCAGGAAATCTCCACAGCATTCTTGCCTGCGGAATATAAAATTGCAGTCAGTTTTGCCATTATGATTGCGGTTCTCTTCTTCAGGCCCAAAGGCCTCTTTGGTGGGGGATAAAATGCTAGATTACCTGGTATCCATAATGCTCACTGCCGGAATTTATGCCATATTCGCCCTGGGCCTGAATTTGCAATGGGGCTATTCCGGGCTTCTCAACTTCGGACATGTGGCATTCATGGCCATCGGTGCCTATGCAACAGTTCTTCTGAGCATGAATGGAGTGCCGCTGGTATTTGCCGTGCTGGTGGGAATGGTCCTGGCCGGAGCTTGCGGGGCATTTTTGGGAGTGGCCACGCTCCGGTTGCGAGAGGACTACCTGGCAATTGTCACCATCGGCTTCTCAGAGATTATCAGATTTCTGCTGCTCAACTGGTCATCTCTAACCAGGGGCTCCTTTGGGCTTTACGGATATCCCCGTCCTCTGGAAGGAATGGTGGCCCACGAGGACTACAATCTCCTTCTGGCAGGTATTGTTATCATTGTGCTCTTGCTTGTTTATGCGATTCTTGAAATTCTGGCCAAATCGCCCTGGGGCCGGGTGCTAAAGTCTGTTCGAGATGATGAGGCAGTCTCTGTCTCGTTAGGAAAAAATGCCTTTTCCTATAAAGTGCAGTCCCTGGCTTTGGGCTCGGCCATCGCTGCCCTCTCCGGATCGCTTCTTGCTTTTTACTTGCAGTATATCAATCCCAATAATTTTCAGCCCATTGAGACATTTTATGCCTGGATAATGGTAATCATGGGAGGCAGCGGCAGCAATCGGGGCACGATTGTGGGAGCGATCTTGCTATGGGGATTTTTCAGCACAACCCGCTTTTTAGAAGGATACATCTCCTTCAGTCCATCGGCATCCAGCGCGGCGAGAATGGTGGTCATTGGCTTGATTCTGGTCGTGCTCATGATGTTCCGGCCTCAGGGATTGTTCGGCAGAAAGGAGGAGCTGACCGTTGGCAAATGAAGTCCTCAAAAATGAAATCCTCAAGATAGAAGGGGTCAGAAAAGGATTCGACGGCCTCTTGGCAGTAGATGGCTGTAGCCTTTCCGTCCAGGAAGGAACTATTGTGGGACTCATCGGACCCAATGGCGCCGGCAAGAGCACCCTCTTCGATCTCATATCCGGCTTTGTAAGGCCAGACGTTGGGAGCATTGTCTTTTCCGGAAAGGAGATTGTTGGCCTGCCTGCCTACAAAATAGCGCGATTGGGTCTGATTCGCACCTTTCAGATCCCACGGGCTCTGATGAGGATGACCGTCCTAGAGAATTTGATGCTCGGCAGCCAGAATCAGATGGGAGAGATGATCTTTGCACCTATCATCCGCAAAAGCAAGGTGCAGGCGGAAGAGAAGGATATTGAGAATAAAGCAGAGGAGATACTGAAATTCTTTGACCTCTTGCGCATGAAAGACGAGTATGCCGGGTCTATGTCCGGAGGCCAGAAGAAGATGCTGGAGATGGCCCGCGCCCTCATGGCAGATCCTCGGTTACTGCTATTGGATGAGCCATTTGCCGGCTTAAATCCGACGCTCTCTGAGAGGCTCATTGAGAGAATCAAGAAGCTTCGTGAAAAGGGGCTCACGATTATGATAATTGAGCATGCTATTCCCTATGTGCTTGCTCTCTCTGATGAGCTTTATGTCCTGAACAAAGGTGCGGTATTGGCGAATGGTCACCCTGATAAGGTCATCTCAGACCCGCGGGTGTTTGAGGCCTACCTGGGAGTGGGATTTGATGCTCAGCCTTGATTGTATCACTGCGGGCTATACAGATGAGAACATCATAAATGAGGTATCTCTTCAGGTAAATGAAGGAGAAATGGTGACCATCATAGGTCCGAACGGTTGCGGAAAGTCGACTTTGATGAAGACCATCTTTGGGCTGACCAGGATGCGAGGCGGAACAATCCAGTTTAAAGGGCGGGATATCACGGGAATGCGGCCTGATCAACTTGTTCAAAGAGGTCTGTCCTATGTCCCTCAGGAGAGAAATGTCTTTCCTGCGCTTACTGTAAAGGAAAACCTGGAGATGGGTGGCATCGCTTTAACTGGCGACATAGAGGAGCGCATATCTCTGGTACTGGAGCTTTTTCCGACGCTCGCCGGTCGCATGGATCAGAGAGCCGGGACTCTAAGTGGCGGCGAGCAGAAAATGCTGGCTGTGGGCAGAGCCATGATCATCAGTCCGTCCATGCTGCTTTTAGATGAGCCTTCTGCTGCTCTATCTCCTAAGGTCATGAGCCAGCTTTTTTCAGAGATCAAGGAGATAAATGAGCGGGGAGTGACCATTCTCATGGTCGAGCAGAATGCCCGCAGAGCTCTGGCAATTAGCGATCGGGGCTATATCATGGAGATGGGACGAAATCGGCTGGAAGGACCGGCAAAGAGCTTGCTCGACAATCCTGAGATTTGCCGGCTGTACCTGGGAAAAATTAGTAAAAATATATGATGGTTGAGGGTCTCCCTGGGCTCAAGATCCGGATTACCT
>JAQTXY010000364.1 GCA_028688535.1 Methanothrix sp.
AAATCCTTGAAGTAGACAAGAGGATTATTGTCGCTGATGCTAGTGTTGGTTCTTGCCCTAATGATGCAGATATTCATAAGGCTATCTGGACTTACTGCCTGAGGGTGCTTGAATGCAGTTTTTAAAAAATTCTGAGGATATATGCGATGTAAATTTGGCGCATGGGATAATAATAAATATACATTATCTAATACAACAGCATGAAGATCTCCAAAATCCAACGGATTTAGATTAGCCATGAAGGCAAGCACGGCTCTGCTTAGAGCGTTTCGATAATTATAATTTGTTTGAATAAGTTTGGTTTTGGAAATTACTAATTGCGGAAGTGTCTTCATTTGATCTTGTCTAAGATTATTGAAAAACCCTTCACAAGAATCATAGACATTAGTGGAGCTTCTAAATTCGTCCGCTCCAAATGCTGTAACCCAAAACCATTGTCTTACAATATCGTAATTTGGATTTCTATTTCTATGGAGATAGTAGCATATCGGCAATGCATAATAACTAAATGGTAGCATTTCAGGGCCATGAATCTTTAGATCCGTCAGAAATTTGATCGTTTCAAGAATGGTCTTTTGGCATTGATCCCAACTATCTTCAAAAATATCTGTTGTCAAATTATCCAATGCGCTTGGCGTAATTCCAAATGGATTTCGACTTCCAGTATGTTCTTTGCGCAGGCATAGCGCTACCATTTGTATAATAAGCAAATCATCTATTTCGTGAAAACGGCTTCCTTGTTGAGTAATTATATCTTTTAAAGCATTTAAATTATCACGCAGATAGAAACCTTTGTAGCCAGTAGATAAATCTTCGTTGCGATAAGTACGAGCTACAATGATATCAACCGGATGGAGGCGCTTACCTTCCTGATTTATGCGCTCAAATATTTCGCATACTTCACTAATTTCTACTCCTTTAATCCGCACAATTGGAATCTTATAATCTTTAAATATTCGACTCAATTGCTGAAGATTGTATTCAATTTTTTCATTAAAACCTTTTATATCAGAAATTTCTTTATAAAAGGCAAAATGCCAATTGGGCACATCTCGAACTTTAATCAAAAATCTTTCATCATAATCCTTCTCTTTTCTTTTATCAAGTTCATTTGAAAAGAAAAAATTTGCATCAGTTGCATCAAAATACAAAGTATAATCAAACTCATAATCATCTTCTACGCGCCCTTTGCCTCCCAACAAAGAGACTAATAGTGCGGTTGCTCGTTGTTGACCATCTAGTATGTACTTCCATTCTTTAAATTTTCTGATTGTGTCTTCGTCATGAGAAAAAACGAATCCGCCTAATTTTCTATGAGTATGCAAAAAGGAATCGGTCTCCCAATAGAGTATGCTACCAATAGGATAAAATTTATAAATACTATCCCATAATTTAATTATATTTGATGGCTCCCAAACAAATTCTCTCTGAAATGTAGGTATCAAAAATTTATCTTCTTGAAGCATTTTAACTAATTCAACAATCTTAAAATCTTCTGTCCCAATATCACGATCATTTTTTAACATAATATTTAACCTTATGGATTTAAATATTTTATTTGCACTGTTAAAGATAAGGATCAGATGGGTCTCGCCCATCTAATCAATATTCGGGCAATCTCACTCAATATAAATCGCCGGCCTCCCCGGTTCCGCCTGCTTGCTCTTGCCCTTGGGGTCCTCTCCAGCTTCATCAGCCGAGCGGATCTCCACCGGCACACCCATGGCCGCAGCCAAGTACGCCTTCTCCCTGGAGAGCGTCTCGAACTCGTCGAGGCCCAGCGCCTCCGCGCTCAAGGAGTGGGCCGCCTTGGCCAGCTTCTGGGCATACTTGGGCGCATCCTTCTTGTGCTCCGAAATAGCTGGCGTTGCCATGGCCTGCTTCATGAGCGCTCCCATGTCCAGATTGCCGCCCGAGGCCGCCTCCACTGCAAGCCGCAGCATCTCCTTCTTCCAGGCGGGAGCGGTGTAGAGCGTGATCTTGGTGGGAGTGGCTTTGGTGACCATCACAATCTCCTGCACGTCCTTGAGAGTGCGCTCCAAGAGGTCCTCCGCCTTCTCAGCCTTCACGTCGATCAGAGATTCATCGGCCACGGGCCACTGGGCCAGCGAGGCATAGCCCTCGCCCAGGCCCGCGGCCCACAGCTCCTCGCAGACGTGAGGGCAGAAGGGCGTCATCATGCGAACCCAGGCGCTGAGCACCGCTCGCAGCTGATTCTTGCCGCCCCGGCGCTGGTACCAGCGCAGATCATTGAAGAGCAGATAAAAGGCATTCTGCAGGGCCCGGCGCGTCTGGATATTCTCCATGGCCTCAGTGGCCTCGGCGATGCGCCTTTGCAAGCGAGAGAGCATCCAACGGTCGATGAGCGTCTTCTCGGCTGACTCATCGATGCTGCGGTCTGCCAAAATCTCCCGCGCCAGATTGTAGAACCTCTCCAGATGAGCATAGGTGGCCTCTACGGCATCATTTCTCCAGTCCACATCAGCCGTGCCTTCCGCATTGCCCAGAATGTAGAGCCTGGTCACATCTGCCCCGTTCTCTGCCACGGCCTGGCGAAGCGTGAGAATGGGCCCCTTGGACTTGGACATCTTCTGCCCCTCCAGGGAGACGAAGCCGTTGACGGCAATGGCTTTCGGCCAGAGCCTCTCCGGGAAGATGGCCACGTGATGGTAGAGGAAGAAGAGCAGGTGATTGGCCACTAGATCCTTTCCTGAGGTGCGCAGATCCACCGGATACCAGTAAGCAAAGTCGTCGTGAATCTGCTGCACCGTCTCCTGCGGGATTCCGGTGAGGGCGGCTATCCCGGCGGCATCTCCGTTGTTCATAAAGATGTACTCGAAGAACTCCGGCGGCAGGCTATCTATCTTCATCCCGGCGTTCACATACTTGGCCAGGATATAGTAAGCCATGTAGATGGTCGAGTCGCCCAGCGACTCAATGAGCCATTCCTTATCCCATGGCAGATGAGTTCCCAGGCCCTTGCGCCTTGCGCAGGCCTTGTCCTTTAGCCAGTCCACCTTGTTGATGAACTCCACCCGAAACTCCTCGGGTATGATCTTCATGCCAGCCAGACAGCGC
>JAQTXY010000365.1 GCA_028688535.1 Methanothrix sp.
GGCCTCGATCAGGCCGCTTGCCAGGGCGGTCTTTTCATGAGGCGTGCAAGCTATCGGGGAGCTGTTTATGCAAGGCGAGCATTCTCCCCACCAGGAGGGCCATGCGGGCGTGGCGGGCGACGTCGGCGGGGTCGGAGAAATCGATGGTGCGGATCCGAAAAATTTCTGCATGAAATATTCATAGATCGCATAGTTCCAGCCTGTCGCTGTTCTCGCTAGTGGGTGAGAAAATTAGATTTTGAGCTTGCCCTTTGCCTCCAGCAAAGACACTAAACTCTCTGCTGACATAGGACATTCGATCAGATCGTCGAGTTCGCGGATCGACTCAAGATGCAACTCTTTTTTCATAGCATTCAAGAGTCGATCCTCATATTCATCCAGGCCGTGACTGATCCAAGTAAATATGCTGGTCTTTTTTCCACTAACATATAATGTATATTTTATATGCTTTGATTTGCCTTTTTTTGGAGAGAATCCTTTTTTCGTCAGAGATGCTACGATCTTCCTCGTTTTATATGTTGGCATTTGACTTTTCTCCTCCAAACAAGGCGATCAATTCCTTTCGAAAATTCATGGCATCCCGGCTTAGCTGTTCGAGGCCAGTTTCCACATAATCTTCCCATAGAATTTCGATTTCTTCATTCAAATCTTCAATTGCAGTCTTGAGGGTCGAGCCATATCCTCGTAAATGGAACTTATCATTTGAGACCCAATATTGATCATCCTCGTAGATCACTTCAAGCAAAATAGGCTCCTTCAAATTCAGCGATCTTCCCTTCATTCTGATCTTATCCAACGGCAACAATCCTAGATCCTCGATAGACTTTTCGTTCACCAGGCGGAGGGCATACTTGCCGCCCTTCTCTAGTGCCATTATGCCTCTAATAAGAACCAGGCGACCAATGTTTTCGATGATCCTGTCTTCAAGGTCTTGGGCATATGTACAGGTAACTACACCTTCAAAAGTATCTATTTGAAAGCTCCTTCTCTGATCGACCCTCACCTCCATCAGTCGTCCAACAACTGATTTCTCAACGTTTTCCGGCTGCCTGGAAAGCATATTTCGAAATACATGCTTATGAGATGGCTGCAGGCTCATTATTTTTTGTTTTCCAAAGCCCAGACCAACATTATATTCGGATTGCTCATCCGGCCATATTGCATCAAGCTCATGAAGTACTCTAGTAAGCCGATGCTCATTTTTCACAGTCTTTGAAAGCGCCTGGGCAATATCCTTCTCTTGGGAGACGTTAACAAGGATTTCATCCGCGATCAAGAGGGCCTTTTCACCATAAGTCACGCTTCCGGGAAGACACATCTGCGAATCAGAAATCATCAATTCAGCTTCGACGCTACCGATATGCATTCCACTGATGACCAGTTCAGCTTTCTCCTTAACACTGTTTGGGAAATCTCCTGCTTTGCGTGTAGGGTTTCCTTCCAGCTCATCAATGATATAATAAAGAATATTCTGCAATCTCTGAAATATTCCTGCAACAAAGAGGGCTGAAATTTGACCATTATTCCTGGTCTTTGACTCAACTAATAATTTTATCCGTTTAGTTTCATCGCCCATAGATCCACTGTTTATTTATGCCCTTATTTCTACATATCCTTATCGTTTCAGTTTCTGAAAGTTTTTTATTGAATTTTCTATTTACCCATCGCCTCCACAATCGCTATCTCTTCCACCGTCAGCCCATAAAGCTCGTAGACCAGCGCATCGATCTGCCCGTCCATGGCCTCGATCTGTCGTTCCAGGGCCGTCTTTTCGTGTGGCGTGGCGGCTTCGGGGAGCTGTTTATGCAAGGCGAGCATCTTCTCCACCAGCTCGATGATCTTTGCGGGTGCCGTTGTCACTGATGCCTCTGCCTCCAATTTCTTTGCCCTCCGGCGCACTAATTGATTGCTCTCCCGAAAAAGCTTCTGGCAGGAATTCTTTAGATACGAGTCCTGAGGTAAATCATCGAGTCTTTGGGCTGCATTGTCAGATTAAATTTTTCAAATCTTTTTAAAAAAGAGCATAATTCAGCGATCACGCTCCTATCAACCGCAAAACCGCCAATTTTCCAAGCCTGCCCGGCGCTGAGGGCGCACAACTGACCCGCGCGTTGAACCGCGCGCGGAAATCCGCTAAAAAGAGCGACATGGAGAAAACTTGCATCCCTAAGTAATTAAGACTGTATTGAAGAACCAGCGAATACGTGACAATTCCGAAATCCTTAGACTTTCAAGGTTTTGGTCTTCCTACTGCCGAGGAAAATTCCTTTGTCAAGGTCACTATCTAAAGACCACAAAGCCGATATACCTCTTTAACTTAGCGCATAGCGAAAGGCGAGATAAAATGCTTATAGGAATTGATGTGGGCGGCACCACCACGGATGCCGTTGTCGTGGACGGCAATAAGGTGGTCAAGACCGCATATGTGCCGACAGATCACGATAACCTGTTGAAGTGTCTGCTTGGGGCTTTGGACGAGCTGGTGCAGGGCATCGACACCCGCAAGATAGATCGAGTGGTCCTGAGCACTACCTTGATTACTAATATGATCGCAGAGGGCAAGACTGATCCCGTGGCTCTGGTACTCATACCGGGACCGGGAACCAATCCCAAAGACTATGCGCTGGGCGAGAGCATTATCCTGGACGGTGCTATCGATTTTCGCGGCAAAGAGATTGATCGGCTAAAAGAGCCCCAGATCAAAGAGGCCGCTTCCCGGATCAAGGGCCAGGGCCTCTCTCGTGTGGCAGTGGTAGGCAAATTCTGCCAGAGAAATCATGCTCACGAGCTGAAGGTCGGCGAGATAATGGCCGCAGCTCTGCCGGGCAGCAAGATCGAGCTGGGGCACAGAGTATCCGGCCAGCTCAACTTCCCCCGCCGGGCAGCGACTACCATGCTCACCGCTGCCACCAAAGACAGCTATGAGCGTTTTGCCAAAGATGTGGCTGCCGCCCTCAAAGAGCGCAAGATCAATTCACCCGTCTATATCCTTAAGGCAGACGGCGGAACGCTTCCCCTGGACAAGTCTGTGCAAATGCCTGTAGAGACCATCTTCTCTGGACCTGCCGCCAG
>JAQTXY010000366.1 GCA_028688535.1 Methanothrix sp.
CAAGCTGCCGGCTGACAGAGGCCACCCTGCCGGATAAATCTCTCGCCTGCAATCTTACGGTGTAGTCTCCTGGACGCTCATAGGTAGGATCCGGATTCTTCTCATTGCTATAGAGTGTGTCACCAAAATCCCAATCATAAGTGTACGGTCCATCTCCGCCGGAGGTCTGGTCAACGAATTTGACAACACCTGAGCAGGCCTGCGGGTTTTCTTTGAAAGAAGCAAGAAGAGGCGTCTGTGCCACCAACTCTGCTTCCTGTCCACCATAGCACTTTGTATTGCGATTGCTGCACCTGCGATTTGCCTGGCCGCAGGTTGTGTCTTTGGCCGTTTCCCAGCTCAGCACAAGTCTCTTGAGCCTGACTTCTTCACCACCCGTCCAGATAATATTGTAGAGGGGATAGTCCACCGTGGACTTTGCTTCGATTTCTTCCAGGACGCAAAGCCCATCGTCATAAAAGGATCGGCTCAATACATCGTCCAGGTACAAATCAGCCAGCAGGATGGCGGCATAACGGGGTGCATTGGCGTTATTGCGAAGTGTCGCCCAGAGATAACAGGATTGCTTTTCGCCCGCTAATGCATAAGATAGCTCATCTCCCATATTATCACCCAGCCACAGTCGTGATACTATCACATCATTGGCCTGGCACTGGAATTTGCAGTCTGGCCAGTCTGCACAATGAGCGGGCAGCACGATCAGAATAAGAAGGAAGATACCGAATAAGCTGGTCTCGTTCATAGTCATAATCCACCTATGCAAGATGAGCAATCATTCTCCTCACCTTTATATTAGCAAATGTTCGTATATATTTCTATGCAGTTTTTTGCGCATAGACACTTTAATTTTTGAACATAGTATTATTAAAAGCAGGTATTTTAATAAAAATTAAGTTAATAAAAACAGTTGCACCTGGGGCCCATAAGCAGCGCCAGGTGCATGAAATACGTTATAATCTCCTTTTTTAGCCTTCCTCCGTCATGGATATGTCCGCTGATGGTTCTGGTATGACCTTGATATCCATGGAGCACTCTGCACTCGACCAGGCCTTTTCTTTGAAATTCCTATGGACTTTTAGCTTAAGCTTGTGATCGCCCATCTCGAATTTAGCTCCAGAGATGGTAATGCTCTTGCCGGAGCCCAGGGGTTTATCATCCATGGACCAGTCGTAGCTATGCTTGAACTTTTCATCCACCTTTGCAGTGTAGCTATAGGTCTCCTCCTTATTCTGGCAGAGGGCAGTTGGCCCGTCCAAGGCACAAGCAGCCATAGAGCATCCGCCAGAGTTCTTGTTGGCTTCTGCGATGCTGCCGTCCAGATGCCATACCAAGGATTCGCCCTTGGAATCAACCGTAAAGACTGCGGTCTGGCTTCCCGGATCAAAGGTAGTGGGCTGTCCCTGGCCGTCGGGAGGTGGTGTGAACTTGTTATTCTCTCCTACTTCAATGGTTACAGGATAGCTGTTCGGGTTGCTGTATCCAAAGAAGGCGGTGAAGGTTCCATCGCTGTTGGCTGCAACGCATGTCAACTCTGGAGTTATGGTATCCCTGGTTATGGTCACTGTGGCCGTGGCCTTGGCGCTAACGCTGCCGCCTGCCGGATCCTTGCCCTCGAGGAGAGCGTTATTGATTATGGGTCCAGGTACATCTTTCACCTCGATGGTGTAAGTTGCACTTCCCGTTACTGTTCCTCCCGGTGCCACCGATCTTTGGTCTAAAGTAATGCTGCTCAGCTTATCGTCCGTCAGGACCAGATCGCTGATTGTGACCTTTCCGCTGTTTCTTATGGTATAGGTGTAAGTCACTGTCTGGCCCACTTTTGCAGACTCAGGCGATGCAACCTTTGTCATCTCTACAGTTGCAGTGTAGGTCAACTGTACAGCAGCAGTGGCGGTAGATGTGACCGGCTGCCCCAGGATGTCGTTGGCCGCAGCGGTAACCACGTTGGTTAAGGGGCTGGGCAGATCCGACTCTACAATTACGTGATCGATCGAGGCAGTCGTGGTCTCACCCGGTGCAAGTGAGGCTATTTCCGGATTGATAGTGCCGAGTTTGTCATCTGTCAGAGTCAGACTATTAACCGTAACGCTCCCTGTGTTTTTCACAGTGAATCTGTAAGTTACCGTGTCACCGACTGCTGCCGTTCTGGCAGATGGCTCCTTGGTAACGTTCAGGGCAGCGGTGTAGGTCAATGCAACCGTTGCAGTTGCCGTGGCAGTGATCGGCTGTCCCTGGGTGTCCGTTGCCGTACCTGTGACGATGTTGGTCAAAGGTCCAGGCAGATCACCTTCAACTACGATGTGAGTGGATGTGCCGGTTACCGTCTGGCCCACAGCCAGCGTATTCGCGTTGGTCCTGATCGCGCCGAGCTTATCGTCGGTGAGCGCCAGACCATTGAGAGTTACCTCTCCCGTGTTCCTTACGGTGTAGGAATAGGTTACGGTATCCCCCACTTTGGCTGTGGTGGCGGACGGTGTCTTGACGATCTCCATGCTAGCCGAATAAGTTAATTCCACCGAGGCCCGAGCCTCTCCGGTCATTGCTTTTCCGGTGCTGTCCGTTGCCGTCACCGTGACTATATTCGTCAACGGTCCGGGCAGATCAGTCTCGAGGACGGTGTAAGTAGCTGTTCCAGTAGCCGTATCACCAGGTACCAATGTATCTTTATCTACTGTGATGCCTTTGAGCTTGTCATCATTCAATTTCAGTCCTTTGATGTATACAGTTCCTGTGTTTCTCACCGTGTAGGTGTAGGTTATGCTCTCTCCTACTCTGGCCGAAGCTGCCGATGGGGTCTTGGCAACTTCCATCGTGGCCGTGTAGGTCAGGGCGACCGTTGCTGTTGCCGTTGCTGTAACCGGCTTATTCTGGCTGTCGGTAGCTCTGGCAGTTGCTACGTTGGTCAGGGGTCCGGGCAGGTCTGTCTCAACGACTGTGTGCGTCGCTGTTCCCGTGGCTGTCCCACCTGGAGCCAGCGAGGCGGTATTCAAGGTGATCTCGCCCAACTTATCATCCGTCAGGGTCAGAGCATTTACGGTGACATTTCCCGTATTCACGACGGCGAACTG
>JAQTXY010000367.1 GCA_028688535.1 Methanothrix sp.
AGCCGTATTGCGGGTCTGAGCTGACGGATAGGTCCTTGGTCATGTAGCTCTCAGCCGAGCTGATCAGCTCTTCACTTTGGTAAGAGCCATTGCCATGCTCATAGCTTCTCTGGCTCTTCTTGAGGCGCTGGTCGCTGGCCACCTGGCCCTGGCCGGTGGCATTGCGGATCAGGAGAACATTGCTGCCGTAATCCTGCATGCTCTCGTTGAACCGGAATGCTCCGGTATAGTCCTGAGAGGACTCGAAGACAGGTGAAGGCTTGACTGCCTGACTGTCTTTCTTGAGAACGCCCAGATGGGCCTGGCCCTGCAAAGAGCCTTCAACTGAGATAGAAGTCTCGTTCTTGTCAACCAGGATCTTTTCGTCCATCTCCAGGCTCTTGGCATAGCGGACGGAATTGCTGGTCGAGGCCAGGGTAGCCCGGTTGCGGGTAATGGTCGATGAAGCGATCTCTGAGTCATAATTTATCGATTTGCCGCCGGGAAGAAGGAAGCTGGTAGGCCGGAAGATGGCTTTGAGCGAGCCTGCGGTGCTTATCGAGCGGTTTTGCATCTGCATAGCAGAGATCTCATCGCTGCTGTAATCTCCGCTGCCGTGCTCCGTCTTGAGCAGGCTCGTCCCGTAGCTATCTCGCAGCTTGACGAAGTAGGATGTTGTGACCGGCGTGAACTCCTTGCTTGTCAGGGTAACGCTGTTTCTCAGGCCCTGGCTCTCAGTCTCTGTGGAGAGGCGGCGGTAACTGTTCGTAAATCCACTGCCTGAAACGGAGGACTGGCTGAGGAAGCTCAGGTTGGTAGTGTTTTTGACCTGGAAGAAGACGTTGATGGTGCCTTTCTGGCCCGGAGCCAGCCGGCCAATGCTCCAGACGTTATCCGTGCCTGCGTCGGGTGCAGGCGAGGCGGAGAGGAAAATGAGATCTGAGGAGGCCTGCTCGGTGATCACAACATCGTTCAGATAGGCCTGCTTTAGGAGACTTTCGTAAGTAATGGTGTAGCCGACGGTGGCCCCAGGCCAGACCTCCTTTAAGTCGGAGGTCTTGTTCAGTAGGATTGGTTGAACAGGCATTTTTTCTACATTCACTGAGACACTGCCCTTGGCCTCGGCTATGGCGGCCTCACTGGAAGTTCCAGTGACAACAACTGTGCCTGTGAGGCTCTGCGGCGCGTCCGGCTGGACCTCGGTGGTTACGGTTATGCTAGTCGAAGACGCAATAGCTTCTGTTGGGCTCTCAGATACGCTCTGCGAGCCGGCCACCTGGGCAGCCATCTGTGAGCTGAAGGCAGTGAACGTCCAGATGATCGTGGTGGTACCGTCGGCGTTCTGAGTTACGCTCAGAGGACTGTGGTTTGAGTCCACGAAATTCAGGCCTTTGGGCAGAGTATATTCAACTGTAAAGCTATTGAGATCGATATTGCTGTCGCGATTGATGTTTATGTAAAAGACGAGCTGCTGACCTGGCAGGACAGTCTGTTGATCGGCAGTAATCTCGACCTGGAAGACCTCATATAGCTTGCGGTTGCCGAAGTTGACCTCTGTTGCTGCAACATCCGATTGATCGGCTCTTGTTATCTTGACCTGGCCGCTGCTCGATACTGCGGTGTAGACGTCGCCTGCGGGCGAGGTCTGAATCCAGCCTTCCTGGGGAACTTCTTCAACTGTGTAGCTGCCAGGCGCCACACCGTCGAAAGAGTAAGTCCCATCAGTACCGGTCTTTGTGCTGGCGACCTCTGTACCTTCTTTCATGAGCTTGATGGTCCAGCCTTCCAGGCCAGGCTCACCACTATCTTTGAGGCCATTAGCGTTGCTGTCCTCGAATTTCATACCGGAGAAAACAGTCGTTTCCCAGTTGCCGAAATCCAGGTCTGTTGGTCCGTTTTCTCCCGAGACCAGAGTCACTGAATGCGTGCCAGGTGCTGGCGGATAGGTCTGAATCCAGCCATCTTGGGCGGTTTCCTCAACTGTATAGCTGCCGGGAGCGAGGCTTGTAAACGAATATGAGCCATCGGCTCCGGTGACTGTACTGGCAACCTGTGCGCCTTCTTTCATGAGCTTGATGGTCCAGCCTTCCAGGCCGGCCTCACCGCTATCTTTGACGCTGTTACCATTGCGGTCGTCGAACTTCATGCCGGAGAGACTGGTCGACCAGAAGTTACCAAAATCGATATCTATTGGTCCGGCAACTCCCGAGAGCAGGTTCAAGGAATATGTGCCCGGTGAGGCAGGATAAGACTGAGTCCAGCTAGACTGGGCCATCTCCTCAACGGTGTAGCTGCCGGGCGCAATGCCTGTGAACGAATAAGCGCCGCCCGGGCCAGTCTGAGTGCTGGCAACCTCTGTTGCGCCTTTCATAAGCTTGATAGTCCAGCCTTCCAGACCCGGCTCGTCGCCATCTTTAGCACCATTGCCGTTGCTGTCCTCGAACTTCATGCCGGAGAAATTGGTGCGGTAGTTGCCGAAATCTAGGTCCGTTGGTCCGGGAACTCCTGAGATGAGAGTTATTGCATAGGTTCCAGTGGAGGGATAGGATTGAGTCCAGCCATCCTGGGGGACTTCTTCAACCGTATAGCTGCCGGGCGCAATGTCGACAAAGGAATAGGCGCCTCCTGAATGAGTCTGAGTGCTGGCTATTTCGGTTCCATCTTTCAGGAGCTTGATAGTCCAACCGGCCAATCCAGGCTCGTCGCTATCTTTGGCGCCATTACCATTGAGATCCTCGAACTTAGCGCCAGAGAAACCGCTAGCGATCACATTTCCGAAGAGATTTCCTCTGGAGGGCATGTTCGTCAGGGTTACAGTATAGTACTCCTCAGCCGGAGCAGTCCGAACCCATCCGTTCCTCTGAGCCTCATACACCCGGTAGGTTCCTGGCTGAAGATCTACGAACTCGTAGGTTCCTTCCTTGCCCGGCTCAAAGCTTGTGGCGACTGTCTGCAGGAGGTTATCGCTCTCGTCCTTGAGCTGAATATCCCAGCCGGAGATAGGCGGCTCGTCCGCATCCCGTTGGCCATTGGCGTTTTTATCGTGGAACTTCAGGCCGGAGATGGCTAGCTGATTATTGCCGAAGA
>JAQTXY010000368.1 GCA_028688535.1 Methanothrix sp.
CGGCCGATTTTAAAGGTCATCGTAGAACCGATGAGTGGCGCGGATGGGGTTGATATGAAGAGGCTGAAGCCCGGATCTGGGCTGATGGTAGTAGAGGGAGGTAGTGTTGGTGAAGCCATCATTAAGACGGCTACAGAAGAGAAGGCCTCACTCATCTGCATGGGGGCACAGGGCAAAGGGCTGATAGAAGGCATGCTACTGGGGTCCGTCTCCAGCGAGGTTCTAAGGCAAGGTCAAACTGATCTGCTCATCATCCGCCACAAGATCCTGGAGGGCAGCAAAGGCGGAGAACCGGAAAGATTCTGCCGGGACATATTCTCAAGAGTGTTGATTACTACCGACTTCTCAGAAGCAGGGGAGAAGGCAATATCTGCAGCTAAGGATCTGACTGGCGTACGGGAGATCTTGCTGGTGCATGTGATATCCAAAGAGGACGAATTTGATGAGGCGGCAAAGAGACTTAATTTGCTGCGGGTTGAGATGGCAGGCCATGGCAGAAAGATAACGGTTCATGTTCCGATGGGCCATGCAGCGCAAGAGATCCTCTCTTTGGCCAAAAACCAAGATGTCTCCCTGATTATGATGGGCTCTCAAGGAAAGAGCTGGAGCCGACAGATTCGCGTGGGGAGCACTACCTTTGATGTGGCCCGCCAGGCATTATGCCCTGTTATGGTTATCCGTCCGTTAAAAGGTTAAAAAAGGCAAAGCAGAGGATGGTCTAATAAGCCTTTTATCTTGCCCGGCAGATCATCTTTCTCATGCCATCCCTTTCCATTTATGCTGGCGGCCTGCAGCTTAATAATCCGATACTGCTGGCGGCAGGCATCCTTGGCACCACCGGTGCCTCTCTTTGTCGTGCCGCAAGATCCGGCGCAGGCGGCGTGGTTACCAAATCAGTGGGATCATTGCCGCGGGAGGGCCACCCCGGCCCCACCATTGTTCATGTAGAAGGCGGCCTTCTTAATGCCATGGGACTGCCCAATCCGTCTTACAAAGACTTTCAGGACGAGATCGATGCGGCGCGCGCCAGCGGGGTGCCCGTCATCGCCAGCATCTTCGGATCTTTTGCAGCAGAATTCGCCCAGATCGCCCGCAGCCTGAAGGCCGATGCCTTCGAGCTGAACCTCTCCTGCCCTCATGCCGAAAAATACGGCAGCGAGTTGGGTCGTTATCCCGATCTGGTGGAATCGGTCACAGGAGCCGTGAAGGCTGCATCAAATGTGCCGGTCTGGGTGAAGCTGACTCCCAACACGGCTGATATCGTCGAGCTGGGCTTGGCTGCGCAGCGGGGCGGGGCAGACGCCATTGTGGCCATAAACACACTCAAAGCCATGGCCATTGATATCGAGACCGGCTATCCCATCCTTGGTAACCGCTTTGGCGGCCTGTCCGGTCCGGCTATCAAGCCAGTGGCAGTGCGCTGCGTCTACGAGCTGGCCGGCCGCCTGGAAATTCCGGTGATCGGCGTAGGCGGAGTCTCCACCTGGGAAGACGCTGTGGAGATGATTATGGCGGGAGCTTCGGCTGTGCAGGTGGGAACAGCTCTTCTCAGAGGCTACGGCGTCTTCGAGGAGATCACAACCGGCCTGTCCCGCTACTTGGAACGAAAATCGATGACACTGGAGGAGCTGTGTGGCCTGGCAGGAAAGGAGAAGCTTCAATGAGACCCATAAACTCAGTAATACAAGAAGTGCGCTCGGAGGCTCCCCTCATCAGGACCTTCCGGTTGGATAGAAACCTTGACCCGGCGCCAGGGCAGTATGTCATGGTCTGGATCAGAGGTGTGGATGAGGTTCCCATGAGCTTCTCGGGCCCTGATACCATAACGGTTCAGTCGGTAGGTGAAGCTTCAGCAGCGCTCTTCGCCTTAGGTGCTGGAAGGACCGTAGGCCTGCGCGGGCCTCTGGGGAATGGCTTTGTCCTGCGGGGCAAGAGAATTCTGCTTACCGGCGGAGGGGTGGGCACTGCCCCTCTGGCTTTTCTGGGGGAGCAGGCTAAAAGGGCGGGCTATGAAGTTGCCAGCCTGCTAGGCTTTCGATCAAGAGGTGACTTAATCTTCCGGGATAGGTTTGAGGCTCTGGGAGATACGATTATCACCACTGATGACGGCTCCCTGGGCATACACGGCCGCGTTTCATCCGGGCTGAAGGAGCTGAACCTCTATGATTATGATCAGATCTACCTTTGCGGTCCGGAGATGATGATGTGGGATATAATCTCCCGAACACGAGAGCATGCCGAAAAGACCCAGGCCTGCATCAATCGCTATTTCAAATGCGCGGCAGGCGTCTGCGGCTCCTGCTGCCTGGATCCGGACGGCCTGCGGGTCTGTGTGGAAGGGCCTGTGATCATGGCTGACCGGTTGCTGGATAGTGAATTTGGTAGATACCGACGGGGTCCCACCGGCAGCAAGGGCCCTTGCCGGGGATAAATTGGAGAAGATAATAATGATAGTCCGTTTTATGAAGGATGGAGTGACTCGAGGGGGATCGTACAGCAAGGAGAATGGTATAATCTCCGGAGGAGAGGTTCTGGATGTAGATGGATTATTCCTTCTGCCTCCATGCCAGCCGACCAAGATCGTATGCGTGGGTTTAAATTACACAAAGCATGCCGAGGAGCTGAAGATGCCGCTTCCTGAGGAGCCTATTCTCTTCTTAAAGCCGCCTTCTTCAGTCCTGCAGCCGGAAGGGCATATCATCTATCCCCCTTCCAGCTCGCAGGTGGACTACGAAGGCGAGCTGGCGGTGGTCATTGGAAAGCGATGCAAGAATGTCACGGCAGCAGAGGCGGAGCAGTACATCATGGGATACACCTGCTTTAACGATGTCACTGCCCGTGATCTGCAGCGAAAAGACGGCCAGTGGACGCGCGCCAAGAGCTTCGACACCTTTGCTCCTTTCGGCCCATGGATCGGCAGGATCGATCCATCTAGCGCTGATATCCAGACGCGCCTCAACGGAAAGGTGGTGCAAAAGTCGAACACCTCCGACCTGATTTTCGACGTGCCGAAGTTGGTGCAGTTCATAAGCGGCGTCATGACCCTTGAGCCGGGAGATGTGATTG
>JAQTXY010000369.1 GCA_028688535.1 Methanothrix sp.
TGGGAATGAACTGGATGAAATTCGTCTTGACCTCATCTCTGAGAAAGCGGTAAACCTCTAAAGGATGATCGGCATTGGCAGCATGAACTGTGGTCAGGATATTGTATTCTACCTTATGCTTGCGAAGCAGCCGGGCTGCTTTCATTACCCGGTCAAAGGTAGGCTTGCCGGCTTTATCCACCCGGTAGGCATCATGAAGCTCTCTCGGCCCGTCCAGGCTCAGGCCGATGAGGAAGTTGTTGTCATGGAAGAATTCGCACCATTCATCGTCCAGAAGGGTGCCATTGGTCTGCATGGTGTTCTCGATGGTCATTTTCGGGCGCCTGTACTTCTGCTCAAACTGAATAGACCGCCGGAAGAAGTCAAGGCCCATCAGCGTCGGCTCGCCGCCCTGCCAGGCTATGGTAGCCTGGGGAATCTTCTGAGCTTCAATGTACTGGCGGATGTAGGTCTCGAGAAGCTCATCCGACATTCGAAAGCTGCTGCCTGGATAGAGATTCTTCTTGGATAGAAAGAAGCAGTATTTGCAGCCCAGATTGCATAATGCACCCGTGGGCTTGGCCAGAAGATGAAAGCCGGGCAGAGAGTCCTTCTTGCTCATTGATAGATATCATCCTTCAGGCATTCATTAATCTTCTGGTTTTTGTTTCACGCGCAGGCACGAAGCTGCAAAGCCGCGAAGTTGAAACATCGGTTTTATGTCTTGCTCAGGAAAGTTTAGATAGTAGTAATGCCATAGCCAAAGAATTTCCCGCAAGGTTCTACCGCAATATATCGCCGTCCTCTCCCCCATCACCCCCGCCGAGCCGCTGCCCCCGCTCCCGGACATCCCCCGCGGTTCGCTGGTGATCGTCGAGGGCCGGGTGCCTGCAGTCGGGCAATGGCGCTGCATCGGCTGCACGCCTCGCCAGCCGCAGCTTAGGGCAGCCGATCCGCGCTTGGGTGCGGTGGTGGTGGCAACCCACAGCAAGGAGTGGGCCGTGGGCCAGGTGGTGGATGTGACGCTGCCGGAAGAGCGATGAAACCTAAAGAGGTGTGAGGCAAAAATGCAAAGGCAAGAACTGCTTGAGGAGCTCAAAGCCAATCCCAAAAAAGTCCGTTTCGCAAGACTTTGCAAAATAGCCGAAGCTTTGGGCTTTCATACCAGAAAGGGTACCGGCAGCCATCGAGTTTACTTTCGGGAGGGAATTTCGGAGATACTGAACTTCCAAAACGAAGCTGGATGGGCAAAGGCTTATCAGGTCCGGCAGTTTATTAAAGTAATTGAGAAATATGGGCTTGAAGAGGATTAATGTACGCAATTGAGATCTTTTATAGCGAAGAAGATGAAGGATATATCGCTATTGTGCCGGAGCTTCCGGGCTGCTCAGCTTTCGGCGAGACTGAGGAGAGAGCCCTCCAAGAGGTTAAAATAGCCATGAAGCTGTGGCTGGAGACGGCAAGGGAGATGGACAGGGCCATACCAGTTCCACTGAAGAGAAGCCTGGCAGCAAGTCCAGCTTAGATATCTCTATTTTGAATCTCATATCGCTTTCCATCGCCCCGCCCTTAGCGCTGCCCCCTATCACCCGCAGGCCCCTTGGTCATCGTCGAGGGCCGGGCTCCCATCTGGCGCTACGGCATGGCGCTGCATCTGCTACACGGCTCGCCCGCCGCAGCCATCGCTTTCTACGATCTGCGCTTGGGTGCGGTGGTGGTGGCAACCCACAGCAAGGATTGGGCCGTGGGCCAGGTGGTGGATGTGACGCTGCCGGCTGAGAAGTAAAAGTACGAATTATGATTATCCGCTATCTTTTTCTCCTTGTGCAGCCTATAAACGAATTGCATGTTCGCTGAATACATCCAGGCAGCACTCGAAAGGGCCGAATACGAGATAATCGATAACCCTGATCCGTACTATGCTCATGTTCCTGGCCTCGTGGGCGTCTGGGCTACAGGCAAGACCTTTGAAGAATGCAGAAAGGAGCTGATCGAGGTCATTGAGGAATGGATTGTGGCCAAACTTCAATGGGGGCAAAGCGTACCGCCTATGGGTGGTCTGACAATCTCCACATCCGCTAAGGAGCCGATCCCGGTTGCATAAGCTCTCTCCTTTATCGAGACGAGATCTGATAAAGCGACTGATCAGGCTGGGTGCAGTGGGACCTTTTCAGGGTAAGAGACATCAGTATATGGTCCGTGGAATCGATACTATCATTATTCCTAATCCTCATCATGGCGAAGAGATCGGATTGGACCTATTGGTCAAAATATTGCGGGATGGAGGTATAAGCCGAGAGGAGTGGTTCTCGGCGGACCAGCCTTAGGTTATTAGTTTCACCCCAGCCGAGCCGCTGCCCCCGCTCTCGGATATCCACCGCGGCTCGCTGGTGATCGTCGAGGGCCGGGCTTCCATCTGGCGCTACGGCATGGCGCTGCATCTGCTACACGGCTCGCCCGCCGCAGCCATCGCTTTCTACGATCCGCGCTTGGGTGCGGTGGTGGTGGCAACGCATAGCAAGGATTGGGCCGTGGGCCAGGTGGTGGTGGATGTGACGCTGCATGCAGAAAAATAGAGCACTCCTCTTCTACGAGGGAAGGCTGCTATGTAAAACTTTCAACGGCCTTGGCCGGCCGCGGCCTTGAGCGGCGCCCCAGGCAGAGCGCGGGAGGCCCGCAGGCCGACTCGCGGCGGTCCGGAAGAAAGTGTGAAAGCCAGTTCGTGAATGCCTGCGATGAAGCAAGTGGCTTGAATCGAATTGACATGCAAGTGACCTTCCCAGATATCTACTCCATCGCCGCCCTTTCCCCCATCACTCCCGCCGAGCCGCTGCCCCCGCTCCCGGACATCCCCCGCGGCTCGCTGGTGATCGTGGATGACCGGGCACCCGCACAGCGGCACTGCACGACTTGCCAACCGGCGTCTGGATATCTGCGTTGAAGGGATTTATTCTGCCAATTCAGGCATCTCCTGGAAGAACGGCCAAAAACGATTATGAATATTCACTACTGCAGATGCCAGAGTCAAGCTCTCCAGACTTTATCCGACATTAGATGGTTGACGAAACACTAGTACATC
>JAQTXY010000370.1 GCA_028688535.1 Methanothrix sp.
AGAAAGGAGGGCCTCGGAAAAACCCCACTGCTTCGCTTCCCGCAGGCTGCCTGACTATCCCTGTCAGGCACCAATCGCTCAGCTCCACATCTATTATCTACCTAAAGCGGATATTCCCCTGAACCTCTCTACAGCCTCAACTATGCACTCACCAACGTAGTCCACCTCTTCCTCGGTATTCGATCGGCCCATGGTTATCCGCAGAGAGCCATGGCACTTTACCGGCGGCAGGCCCAGGGAGAGGAGCACATGGGACGGCTCCAGCTTATGTGAGGAGCAGGCCGATCCTGTGGATACAGCTATGCCTTTAGAGTCGAGATAGAGAAGCAGCGATTCGCCCTCCACAAAGGAAAAGCCGAAATTCAGGCTGCCGGGAAGTCTTCTCTTCATGGTTCCATTGATCCAGGCATCCTTGACCCGACCAAGGACCAAGGCTGCCAGCCGGTCACAAAGCATGCTCAGCCTCTGTCCCTCTGCAGCCATGCTCTCGCCACACAGCTGCGCCGCCTCTGCCAGGCCCACGATGCCAGCCACGTTCTCCGTTCCCGAGCGCAGGCCTCTTTCGTGCCCTCCGCCCTGCACAATGCTCTCCAGTTTCGTTCCCCGGCGGATGTAGAGCGCTCCCACACCTTTGGGCCCATAGATCTTGTGAGCTGATAGCGAGAGCAAATCGACTCCAAGAGCGTTGACGTCTGTAGGAATCTTTCCCACGCTCTGCACGGCATCAGTATGCAGGTAGATGTCTTTCTCTGCGGCCAGCTTGCCGATCTCCTCTATCGGTTGGATGGTTCCCACCTCGTTGTTGGCGTGCATGACGGAGATGAGAATAGTGTCAGGCCGGATGGCCGCCTCAAGAGCTGCCATGTCCACCACTCCCTCGCCAGTTACAGGCAGGTAAGTGACGGCAAATCCTTCCTTCTCCAGGGTCTTGCACGTCTCCAGTATGGCAGGATGCTCGATACAGGTAGTGATGATATGTCTGCCATGCTCCCAATTGCGCCGCGCTATGCCCTTCAAGGCTAAATTATCGGACTCCGTACCTCCCGAGGTGAAGATGATCTCCTCAGGGCTCGCTCCCAGAAGCTTGGCCACCTTCTCTCTGGATTCTTCCAGAGCCATTTTTGCCTCCTGGCCAAAGCTGTGCAGGCTGGAGGCATTGCCGAATTTGTCGGAAAGGTAGGGCAGCATGGCCTGCAATACCCTCGCCGCCACGGGAGTGGTGGCTGAGTGGTCCATATAAATCCGCTTCATCGCAATAGAGAGATGAAATGCTAGGGTAAATAGATGACGAACTCATGAGAAACTATAAGTATGCAGCAAAGGACGGAAGATTATGAATCTATCCATTCCATTGTTCTCTACTCCGCTCTTAATATCTGCGGCCCTTATCGGCCTGGGCTTCATAACCTATCTCCTCTCCGCCAGGATCGGTGTGATTCTCATGGGTGCCGGCAGCGTTATCATGGGAGCTGTGGTCATCTTCGATCTGCCCAACGGCATGGGGCTGCAAGGCCTGGTGCTCTTTGGTTTTACGGTGTTGGTAGGTGGATGGATGATGTATGTGGGTGTGAAGAACGGATAATCGAGAATAGATTCATATATCATTAATAACTATTAATATACCACTCAGAAGGGATTTAAAATGAATCGAATTTCAGCTCCTGCGAAAATGCTGATATTGCTTAATTTTTTTATAATTCTGATGTCAATGGCAGCTATGGGACAGGGTCCGGCCACCATCTATTTTGCAGATGCAAATGAGAATCCTGGGAAGGTTTATTCATCAATTGCAAGCGGAAGCGAGAATGTCTATTTCGCCCGCCCGTCCGGAAATATCTATACATTTGCGTTTCATCCCTATGTGGCAGAGAAGCTTTACTATGTGAATGCTAATGATAATAAAATCTATCTGGCCACAAGGACCGCCGGTGGGGCCTGGACAGCAACGGATCAGGTGGCTTATACGCATAGCACTTATATTCGGGATCTGGAATACTACCCAACAGCAGATGGCGGACTTGAGGTCTACTTTAGCGAGTCCAGTGGAGCAGGAGGGGACGGCCAGATCTACCTCTTGTCTGGGGGAGCTGCAGTTCCTTATTATACCGTACGGCTCTCCGATGTCGATGGCTACTGGGCCGGCGATTTTATCCATGACTCAAACGGCAATCTCTACCTCAGCTCAGGAAACAGAGTACCCGCGTCCATCTATCGAGTATCCGGCAGAACTGTCAGCAGGATCTACACCAGCAAAGCCGCTCCAATAACCGGCATGGCCTATCGAGACGGCAGTATTTACTATGCCAATTGGGGCAATGAGATCCACCGACTGGACCTCTCAACACTGGTCGATACGATCGTCAGATCTCAGCCTGGTCACACCTGGATTTCGGATGTTGGACTTAGATCTCTCGGAACTTCAATGGGAGCATTGGCAGATGCCTCTGGCATCCTAAGACCAGGAATAGAGTCAAATGTCATAGGAAAAACTGCTCAGGGGTTATCAATTAACCCAATTAACCAGTTGAATCCTCAGCCTGAGCCACCAGGGCCCAAGTATTATTGACGGACAAGTATTGTGATAGAGGGGAACAAGGAGCCAATCATCCAGGATCTTCGTTTCCTCTCTTTAGCACTATTCAGAGAATTATGCTACGTCACCGATAACGAGTAATTTTTATTGCACACTCATCTCAAAAATGTGTACTTCCTCCTTTTGTTTACCGGGATTGTCAATCTTGTTGAGAAACCGAGCTTAAGAATTTAGACAAAGTTGAGCCCAAGCGAAAGTTGACTCTTCATTAATTTATTATACCTAAAGCTGTAATCCAAATTTCGGAGGAACGAGGTTGCAGTCTAAAAAATCCCATTTGGTCGAATATAATCAAGGCTATCGATATGAAGAGAACGGTTGGACATATTTGCATATTGAGGGAAAACCATACGAGAGGGGATTTCAGCATGGAAGATTGCTCGCCCAGGAGATCGCGGATATTAAGAGGAGCCTGGAGTATTTGACCTACTGGAATACTGGAATGAAATGGCAAT
>JAQTXY010000019.1 GCA_028688535.1 Methanothrix sp.
GCGGTTGGGACAACGGGCATGTACATTCTGCTTGGGAAATGCGTTCGCCAGCATAGTACCGTTTTCATGCGGCGGCGCCTCGGATGCTCCGCAGCTTGCTGCGCGAGTGCGCCGCCGCCGTTTCACTCTGATCTACAAGGCCAGGGAATTTTTCCAGGATACATGAGACTTCCAGGCTTTGATCTGCGTCAAGAGGTATGAACATCTTCTTGTTGGACTTTCCCCATTTTGCTAATCCATCATCCTTCACACAGATTTCATGAAAGACTTCATCGGGCGCTATGAGCAATCCCTGATCAACAAGCGATTCAAGGTCCTTCCACAAGCCAGGAAAAACATCAGGCGGATAATGATTGGTGTGCATGTCAATCAATGCGGACGTATCGATGCAGTAGCCTTCCTGCAAGCGGAGCTGGATCAAATCTAGGCCTCAAGAAGCTTTTCAATTCGAGGGATATGCTTGACGCGAATTCCCAGATAATCGGCTACATCGCTGGTGGTGATCCTTTCATTTCTGTATGAATCGAGGACAAGTGAGATTAATGGCGTGCCGTTTCGCTGAAGGCATTCTTTGGGAATATCTCTCTTAATACCTTTTCCTTTGGCAGAATCCGGTTTTTTTTCTTTTTTCATCCATTCATTGTGCTTAAGGGAATAGAATTCACTAGAGGTCAATCCAGCTATGAGCAGCCTTCTTAAAATAACCTCTTTGCTCACCTTAAAATCATTGGAGATTGCGCCAAGAGTCCTCTCCGGCCATTTGTAGGAAGATGTCTTTCCTACAACTAAGCGATGGCAAAGCAAACCTTCCTTTGGAATTAGAATAGCCCCGGCAAAAAAGTTGCAGAAAGCCTCAATGGATCTGTCTTTCTTAGTGGACTCCTCGCCGCCCAATTTGCTCGGGTCGCATATTCCGCCTTCATTTAAAAGGATGTGTCCCAGCTCATGGAATAATGAAAAGATCCTGGCTTTCAAAGCGTCTTTTGTATTGATTACTATTACCGACAGGCCTCCGTCGGTAAATGAGAACGCTCTCGCCTCATCCAGGGGCATTGACATCTGAAATACGAGAATGCCTTGGCTTTCAACGGATTTTTTCCACATATCCATGGCGCTAGTATCTTTTTCCCAGGACAATTGCTCTGAGAGAGAAATGCCTAATGATTCCCTCACCTTGCGGGCCAACGCTTCCGGATCATCGGATAGCAACGCGTGTCCAATACGAGCATGAAAATCACCTTCGTTGTCTTCTTTTAGCTCTGAGGCTATGGACTGAAGCCTCCTTGCCTGGCGCATGGCAAGCCTGGTTTTGGGAGACAGAGGTATCTCATTTTCATCGGGAAGGGTGCGAAAATCGTGAGGGAGAGACAGCTCTTGCGGGGGGCTTGGCAAAAAGAATGCGGCGAGAGGGCGCTTATAAAACCTGGCCAGGGCTTTTACCTGGTGCAGATGGGGCTGCTGCTGGCCTGCTTCCCACTGCAAGACCAGCTCTTCGCTCTCGCCAAGGATGGCAGCAGCTTCTTTGACTGTCCTGCCCATGCTCTCTCTGGCCCAGATGAGGACGGCAGGTTTGACAGGGATGCTGATGCTGCGACTTTTTCCCTCTCGGTCGGTTGTTACTGGATTTTGCGGCATATTTGATCGATTGTATTACTTTTATCATACAACAATAGAATACTGGCGTTATATATTGGTATGGGTTAGAAATTAAATAAATTAATGTTAATAATAATTAGGGGGCCTTCGATGTCTACTTGTCACACTTCAGGATTATAGAGAGACGATCGATAGAGCTGAGGCGAGATGACTGGTCGCGCTTCGCGATCAAATGCGGTGGGGCTCTTAGCAGGATGAAGATAATAATGGGCAAGAGATTATTCGCCAATCCATGACCAAATTATTATCCTTACGAAATATCCTGTTTGGTAAGATCCTCTACAATTTTCTGCAATTCTAAATATTCTTTCTTTACGACATCCAAAAATCCAGTAGGCTTATCTATCATATGATCTAATGAATCACGAATTGATTTCATATCATTTTCGGTAAATGGTCCGAGATCGTTTCTACTTTCCATAAAACGCCGAATCGTAAACAACTCAATTCTCCTTAGTGCAATATGACTCATATCTTCACTCTTAATATGATAAAGAAGCGAATTAAGTGTTTTTGGCCAACTCTTTGAGCCGTCATCAATATATGGTGGATGGTTTCCTTTAAGGATCCAATCTCCATAATATACTAAATGATAACCTCTATTTTCCTGATCCCATAATTCACTACTTCTGAGATCGTTATATAATTCATTTTCAACCTCATAATCTTCTAGCTTTATCAAGCCAAATGCAATAGATAATTTGACGAAGATATCTTTTTCGATTCCTCTCGCGAGTTTGAGCTTATCTCTTGCCATGTCATCTGGAATTCTACCGATATAATAAATAGCATGATTTCTTATAGCAATACTCAATTTATCCGGACGATCATGTTTCTGCTCATAACATAGCCACAAATTCATTAAGCATTTTCTGACATCTTCTTTTTTAGCTCGCTTCCAAAGCGCTATGATTATTCTATTTATTTCCCATCTTATTTCATATTCTAAGAATTGGGGGAAAGGACAACTATTATCTCTGATCGAGGAGATTATCTCTTGAGCTAGAAAATATTCCATAAACTGTTCATGTAGCATTCCTCTTATATTATTATCAAAATTTTGAATGTCAAAGAAATCCCAAAATGCCGATGTTTGCAAAATCTCTTTCAGATTCTCATCAATGCCGATCAATAATTCGATCATTTGGTCTTTATAAATCGAATCTCCTGAAAAACGGCTTTTGTAAACTTCCCATGCGGCATGCTGCCATGCGTTTCTTATCCTTTTAATATCAACTTCAATAGACTCTTTTCGCGATATTCTTTCGAGATCCCTCTTTATCCAAAGATTTATAAATTGATCATTTATGCTTATTCTGTCCTTAATATCTAGGGGCAAGATCATATCAGGACTTTCATCAATAATCCATAACAACATGGTCAATAGTAAAGGACTTTCAAAAATATCGCTCATTTCTTCAGAGCTATGATATGCACTAGAGATGGCGTTATACGATACTAAATTTTTGCGTAAAATAAAAAATTGCTTAATATAATTCCAAGATAATTCACGATCCCATGGAATTAATTCAATTATTGTTTGAATGGAACTCCAAAAATCTAGGCTTTGGAGCCGTTCATTCGCAAATCGTGTTCGAGAGTTAACAATAAACCCAAATGAAAAGAACTTAGATCTTACAGCTCTTTTCAGATTCTCATCTGATGATTGCTCAACTAATTCATCGAAGCCGTCAATATAAAATACAGGTCGTATAGAATTTGCATTAAAAAGAGGGAAACCGCATTTTTTTAATAATTGATGGCTGCTTTCTTCAATATATTTATCAAAATTAAAATGATAATTAGGGCCTAAACCTCTAAGAGATATATAGAATGGTACTCTATTGCTCTTGTCCTTGAGGCACTTATCTGCATGATTCAAAAAAGATCTTATGAGCAGAGTTGTTTTTCCAATACCTGGACCGCCTAGGATCATTATTTTTTTATCATCTAAGGATAGGTCAAAAATTCCCGCTAATTCGCCTTGGTTCGTATCTCCACTTGATATTTTGTATTTAGGTTCTATGAAATATCCTTTACTAATTATATCACCAAGAGACAAGTTGAAAATAGCGGTTTTATGGCTTTTCACAGATTTACATTGTTCTTCAATTATTTTATGACATATAAAATTAGAAAGCCCGCTTAGCCGTTTTAAAAGTATCTCGCAAAGATCCGAAGGATCTTTGAAAGATATCAAAAAATTATTAGTAGGTGCTTTCCTAACTTTTTCGATAAAATCTAAAACATGCCAACTTTCAACGTAGCTAGGTTTGAATATCTCCCTAGCTTCATCGTTTCTCATATTCTTTTCTTTAATTAATTGATTCACAAAATTAAAAGAATTAAACCTGTCCTGTTCCGCTTTCTCGCGAATACAAGATATAACAATTTTCCCCTGCTCGCAAGATTTTATATACTCCATTTCAGTTATTGATATTTCTTTATTTCCTAAGTAGAGACCACCATATCTTTTATCAATGATCAATATTACAATATCGCTATTCTGAAGTGCAATAAGACAGGCATCATGCGAATCGATTTGAGGATAGACTGGGTAACCAGGTCTTTCAAATGCAATTACATCGAATTTGACTTTCTCTAAGGAATCCGCAACAATATTTCTCAAGTCATGTAGATCATAATCGGTGGAAATGATTGCTATTTTCCATTTGGGAATATCGTTAGATTGCACTTTATTCACCCGATTCCATTCTATTTAAAATTATAATTTCTTCGGTACCTATTCCTTCAACACGAATCCTTCTAAATTTTAATTTCCGAGATGCTCGAAATTTAATATTGAATTTAAAATCATGTTTTAAGCTAGTTATAAGTTCTTCAACAACATCCTTTTTTGATGAAACTTTGCCATGGCCCTGACCTAATACAATACATAAAAATCCATCTGGTTTTAGCACTCTTGACATTTCACTGAAGGATTTTTGCATCTCATTCATGTAATCGTTGTATGCAGATTTGCGTTTTCGTTTCCATCTTGCTCCAATTTCATCACTCTTAATTTCATCAACTATGTATTCATCGAAAAATAGTTTGGTTAACCTTAATGAACGTATGTAATCATTGACGCCCAAATAGGGCGGAGAGGTAACAACCATATCAATAGAGCTATCTTTTAGGAAGTCAAGATTCCTGGCATCCCCCAAAGAGATAACACCGTTAATAAAATCATGGCATTCACCCTGGCTTATTTGAAATTGTCTCCTAAACGAGTCAACAGCTAAACCAACATGTTCTATTTGATTTAGAAAGAGCGATATTGCATTTATATATTTTAGTTCTCTAGGAAAACATCCATCAGTAACATATGTATAATGATCTCTTTGAGAGCAGCACCTTTGAAGGATTGAAGAAAGTATTGTTTTTTTAATCATTCGAGATATTTCATTCTTTTCATTTGATGCATATTGATGAAGCCTGCAGAGTTCATCCAGTGTTCTGATGTCAAACCAGCTAAAAACTTCTTTATTTATCCGGTGGTTCTCGCAATATGTCTCAATATTCTCGATACTTGGAAGATTCGTGAGATCTTTTTTGACCAAAGCAGTCCAATCTTTATCGACTAAGGATAATGCGTTAATTTTTGATTTTATAATATTTATTGCATGAGGATTTATATCTACGCCTACAAATTTTCTTTTTAATTTTAAAGCTTCAATAAGAGTAACCCCGGAACCTGCAAATGGATCAAGTATTGTATCTCCTTTATCGCTGAGGGCTTGAATCAATATCGTTGGAATCTGCGGAACAAATGGTGCAGGATACCAATGCATAGAATTAATATTAATTAGAGAAGTCGATCCACTATAGTCAGAAAAATCCCAATTTATCTCATCTAATCGACGGATAAGCTCTTTCATTTTGCTATTTCACCTAGTCTCATTTTAGGATATTTATTCTGATCATCTATATTTACCTTATATATTGATAAATTTTTCGGTATTTCGTTTGACAATTGTATCACGAAATCATTTTTCATCTTAGTATCAAGTATTTTTTTCCGCGATTCTTTATCTACTAGATTAAATCTTTGAGGCGTGAAAAAGCCGAGAAGTAAAGCAGGCTCATTAGGAAATTTTTTTTGTATTTGTGCAATTCTATCAAAAGAAACCAATGATCTCTGTATATTTCGTTGGCGTTTATCAATATAATAGTTGGACACCGTCTCGATATGCAATATCTCCCTGCTGATATCTTCTAATTTTCGCTGAGTTTTTTTATTTTCTATATATTCTAATGCGCCCTTTCCTTGAATCCATACCAATTCAATGCAGGGATATAAATCTCTCAATTGCATTCTCGTGTATATATCCCTAGATGATGGATGTTCCATTATTCGTTTAGCCATATCTTCTTCAGTCAGTTTCCAATCATCTTCTCTAAATCTAATATCAATATCATCACTTTCTATTAAGTAGCGCAACGCATGCTTTAACATGGTTTGCAGGGAAAAGTCCTCGATTGAGCAAAGGATCATATCATATAATATCTCTCTAATTTTTTTCCATTTATTAATATGTGCCTCTGCTTCTTTTGGGAGTGCAATATCATCTTTTGTGTAGATAGTAAAGGACTTAGCAAGAAACTCCCCTAAAGATTTATCTGTTATGTCTATACCCATCGCACTAGCCGATCGTATTACGTTGTCAATATTATCTAAATCAATATCGCCGCTTATTAGGCTAGATAGAGGGTCATTCTCTTTTTTAAAGATAAGCTCCGGTATGTGGAATAGATCAATGCCTAGTCTTCTTGCTTCTGCGCTTTGGCATATTCTTGGCAGTTTTAAAGATCTTCCTCGATAGATTTGCGTGTAAGACCCACCTAAATCATTTGATTTTCCTGAGATTAAATTAAAAAAATGTTTTTCATGATCAAAACCGTAATAGATTCTCAGAATTTCTTCTGTAGCATGCGCAAATGGGGGAGTAGTTACATCATGATAGAGTGCAGCCATCATTAATTCTATCCGATCCTTTTCAGATAATCTTAGTGACTTTGATGCCAAATTTGCGAGATGGCAAACACCTAGTGAGTGTTCATATCTTGTCACTGCCGAGAATGATGGGAAACTTATAAATTTTATATTACCCATGCCGATTTCAGAAAGCCGAAGCATTCCAGGACAACTCAATAATTCGTTTATTAAATCAGGGAACTCAATCCGCCCATATAAACGATCATAGATATAGCTCATAATTCCTCAGTCATTCCAAGTCTAAATCTGTCTACTTGCCAGAAATTTATGGCTTTTGATACGTTGGAGTAATGAACACCTAAGAAATATTTGGCCAATTCTTTCCATTCATTGCGTCCATAGAAATGCTGATATGCATAATGAACAAGATCTATTAGCTGTTTTGAAGAAACAATATCATCATTATATATTATTTCGCCCCAAGATAATTTATCATTAATTATTATATCAAACCATGCATTCATATCATTGTCGAATTTTTTCCCGTATAGCGGAGTACCAGGATATAACTCCAAAGGATAATAATGTGCAAAGAGAAGACCGAAATCCTTCGAAGCATCGATTTCTTCCTTTATTGAAACAAAATTTTCTCCAGGCCCACCTAATATAAAAGTTCCCGTCAAACGAATATGAGGACATGCTTTGCTGAGGGAATTACACGTTTCCGTAAATTGACCCAAATTAAAAGATTTAGAGAATAATTTTGATGGTTTTATCTTATCAATCCCAAGATTTATCTGTCTGCATCCATTTAAAAATAGTTTATTAAAAATATCTATAGAAATTTGAGAAAAGACATCTGGTCTAATTTCTATTTGCCAGAATGTCCTCAATTTCGCTTTAGCAAGACAATCCAAAAACAATTCTATTTCTTCATTAACATTTGTCTTGTTAGAAAATAAATTGTCATCGTAAAATATAATCGATTTGATGGCTTGATTTTGATATAGATCTCTCATTTGTTCTATGATATATTCAAAAGAATGCTTGCGATACTTTATTAATTGACCGGAAATACAGAATTCGCAACCATGCGGACATCCTCTTGAGCCAATTATTGGAGCAAAGGGATATACAAAAAGGTCCCTTCGAATTGATGGTTTATAGGAACCCATTTTATAAATATCCCACGAAGGGTGCGGAAGAATATCCAAATTTTCTATAAAACTGGAACCTGTCACTATATTTTCTTGTATTTGAACGCCTGGAATTCCTAGTGGGAGGTCTCCTTTTCTCAATTTGCATAAAATTTTACACAAAGAATACTCCCCATCCCCTTTGACAACCGCAAAAGCATTTAGACGCCTAAAAAAAAGTTGTTCTTGATCCGGAATTAAAGTAAGAGGGCCACCATAAATTAATGGTATATGTGGATACACTTGATTACACATATCTGCAATGGCAACTATGGACCTAATAGCCGAAGTCGTACAAGGGCCTATGCCAATAGCTAATTTGGGTCTGGTTGAAATAAGTTCCCCTATGAGCCATGTTTTTAATCTCGCAATAGTTATTGAATCTAGGCTATCAAAATATAGTGAGCAATCCAGAACTTTAGAAATGAACCTTTTTAGCGCAAAACAGAAGTAATATAGGCTAATCCGATTGGCGGAATAATTCCGCTATCGGATCTTCGATGATAACAAGGATTAATTAATAAAATATCACAGCCATCTCGATCCAATTGATTATTCATTATTCATCTATCCATCCGAGCCATGTATTTTACTCATATGATAATTTCTACCTAATTCATCTAAGTATGTTTTTTACAGATCCGATATATAATCTATCGCTTTTAGCTCTATTGGATTAAGCTGGCCCTCGTCATAGTTGACAATTTTTGAGGTACTAGACGGCCAGACCTTATGAATCTGTTCTATTAAATAATTATAAAATTTCTCATTCTCACTGAGATTCATCTCGGCCCTCTTTTCCTGGTGAAAATAGATCCCGGACATAGTTTATGACATGGCTACGATAGCCAGTATCATCAGAGTATGCCTCTATCAGTCAACCCTCTCAGCACCTGGATTTCATATGAGCTTTCGCTTTATCGCTAGAACGCTGATTATCGCGATTTCCCTGCTACGATCATGTGGGAACGATCCATCGCCATTGTATCAACGGAAATTTGCCGTCGTCCGATTTCCGACACGTCTTGATAATTGGTATCACTAACATGCAAAACCGCTCAGCAAGCCGGGCCCACAGGCACGCGCCACCAGGCCCGCACGCGCGCGCGGGGATGCGGGAGCGCGACCAGATCGTACGCATTCTTGCACAGAGCCTCAGGCTAAATATATAAACTTGCAAGGCAAGAATGCTCTTGGTGGCAGTGTGATCGTGAAAGCGATATTTGAAAATAATGTCTTGAAGCCTCTTGATAAGCTAGACCTGTTGGAAGGAGAAGAGGTAGAGATTGAACTGAAGAAAAAAAGCATCTTTGGCCTCTTGAAAGGATGGAAGATCGACACACAATCTCTGAAGGACGAACTGAGAGAGATCGATGGCTAGACTATTTGCAGATACCTATGCTTTGATCGAGTTTCTCAAGGGAAATCCCAACTATGAAGACTATTCCCAGGAATATCTTGTCGCAACCGAATTCAACATTTTTGAGCTTACGTATGCTCTTTTCAGGGATTTCGGACGCGATGAGGCTGCAAAAGTTGTAAGCTTGATGCGAGACAAGATCGAGATTGTACTCACAGAGGACTCAGATTACTTGAGCGCATCTGAATTTAGAAAGTCCACCAATCGTACTGGAAAGAAGCTCTCCCTCGTCGATGCCCTTGGATATTCGTGTTCGAGAAAGCTGGGAATAAGATTTTTGACAGGAGACAAGGAATTTTCTGAGATGGAAAATGTAGAGTACATAAAATAGCAATTGATGGATTTTTTCTGCCTGGAGTTGTAGAACGAGGCGATTATGACAAATTCTGATATGTGCGCTCTTTGTGGAAGCAAGCTGCGTGAAGGCTCCACGGACCTTGTATTGAAGGCGGGAGATGAATTAGTCGTCATAAAAAAGGTTCCCGCTCTTGTGTGCAGTTGCTGTGGCGAAGCATATATAGCACCGGATGTATCTGAGAAAATCGACGAAGTTATGAAAGAATATAGGACCGGAAAGCTTCTGGCTAGACCACTTGTCGCGGGGGAAATCGAGCTAAAGATGACCGCCTGAAATTGTGGGATCCTAATCGAAAACCTTTCCTCGTTTTCCTCGAAATGATAATCCGGTCCTAATCCCACGGCCAACCGGGCCCACGGGCACGCGCCACCAGGCCCACACGCGCGCGGGGACGCGGGAGCGTGACCGAAAGGACTGCTTTTTCTGCAAAGCCAATGATATCTGCCATCTATTTCTGCTGCCTGACCGGGCTTCAACGCTCAATCTTCCGGATTTCCTCCAAAGATCAATTACCATTAAATAATAGCGGTACATAATTGAATTCCTGAGGATGGATCAAAGAATGGCAAAACCAGTCAGACTGGGCTTGGTTCTCGAAGGTGAAGCGGCAAAGGAGTTCTGGAAGAACGAGGAAATCACCGCATTTACGCCAAGACAGTTGGCCATGTTTAAGGAAGCCAAGCGGATTTACAGAGCCAATCGCAGCAGATCTTAATGGCCAGGGAAAAGATTTCGCCCGAAGAGTTGAGCATCGAGCCTCTCAATGCCAGGTTCAACCTTTCTCCATTTGATTCCGGCGATGAAGATTTAAACGAATTCTTGAAACAGGATGCATTGGGAGAGCAGCAAATCCTTCTAAACAAGACGCACATATGCTTTTGCAGAGACCGCGTTGCAGGCTACATTGCATTGGTCGCAGATTCGGTTCGCGTGGATCGTCTCGATGATGATGAGTGCTCAGATATCGGCAAGTATCCTATCTACCCTTGCCTTCTGATTGCCCGACTTGCTGTGGATAAGAGACTTCATGGTCGCGGACTTGGAACCTATTTGCTTTTATTCGCCATCGGTGCTGCTCTTGATGGTCCGATCGGATGCAGATATCTGGTGGTCGATCCGAAAGAAGATGCTGTGAAGTTCTATGAGGATTTTGGATTTAGATCTTTGAAGAAGAGCCACAGGATGTTCTTGAACATTCGAGAGGCTGCCAGGCAGCTAAAGCCACTGGAGTCTCTGGACCCCTGGATGGATGAAACGTGCTAAGAAAACCGCAACATCTAAAGCGCAATATGAACAAAGTCCTCAAGCCCATTCGAGATAAAAGTCCGAGGAAGTGCTACCAGTAAGATTTTTGGGATTGTGAAATGCTGGGAAGGGCTTGAGGAAGCACATGAAGATTACAAAATGGGATAATGGCCACAAACGATGGCGACTTTAGGCGTGTCAGTTTCTTAACTCATGGAAGCCATAACAGCAAAGTCAGCCACTATTGTAGCCCATTAAACCGGAGCAAGATTTTCCACCCCGGCAGCAATCACGATCATTCTCGCATATCACCCCAGCGCAATTCCATGCATCCTGCTCACCGGCGCGCCATTCCTGGCTAGCTGCGCCTCAGCAATCCGGCCCGACCTCACGGCTGGCCCGCCCAGCCCCCTGGCCACGCGCCACCAGGCCCGCACGCGCGCGGTGGACGTGGGAGCGCGACGATCGAGCCCTGGAGGAAAGACTCAGGCTAAATATATAAACTTGCAAGGCAAGAATACTCTTGGTGGCAGGGTGATCGTGAAAGCGATTTTTGAAAATAATGTTTTGAAGCCTCTTGATAAGCTGGACCTGTTAGAAGGAGAGGTGGTAGAGATCAAACTGAAGGAGATCGATGGCTAGACGGTTGCTGCAAAGCCTTAAGAACATTGGTATTCAATGTTATACAGAGGTTTTGTAGATGGCTCACCCCATAGAACTAGGGCTGGTACTGGAAGGCGAAGATGCAAAAGAGTTCCTGGAAGATCTCAGGAATCCAAAGGCAACTAAAGAACAGGTCGAGATGTTCAAGGAAGCCATCAAGCTCTACAAAGAGCATCCTTTCTAACTCGCAATGATTATACCGTCTCAGGAATTATGCATCATTCCTCTTGAAGAAGGCCATAATCTATCCACATTCACTTCTTCTAATGAAGATCTCAACGACTTTCTGCATAACGATGCTCTAAAGTCTCAGGAAAACCTGATCAGCAGAACGTACCTTTGCATCTGGAAAAGCCGTCTGGCCGGCTTTTTCACCCTGGTTACAGATACAATAGAGGTCAAGCTTATTGAGCAGGAGGATGGCATTGATGATTACAACTATCAAAAGTATCCTGCTATCAAGATAGCCAGGATGGCCGTGGATGAAAAACTCTCTGGGGCAGGGGTAGGAAGATATCTGCTCCTAGCAGCGGTCGGCAAAGTGCACCACCTCTCTTTGGAAGTGGGATGCAGATATATCACTGTGGACTCAAAGAGAGAGGCAGTAGGCTTCTATGAAAAGAATGGATTTAAAATCATTAAGAAGTACGAAAACCGCAATTTTCCGCCCATGTACTTGAACATGTATCCGATAATTCAGAGGATTGAGTAAAAAGGATGAAGCTGGGACGTTATCAATTCGCAATGCACTCCCAACCACCCTCAGCTCGTAAAAAGGCCGAGCCTCAATTCCCGGCGCGCCCTTCCCGGCAGCAGGGCCTCCGGCAATCTGACTCCAGCCCCTACCGGCCCGCCCGGCCCACCTGGCCA